>JAVBTW010000102.1:0-6180 GCA_031555975.1 Eubacteriales bacterium | reverse complement strand
CATGACAGCTATTTTTGCTGGACACACCGAAAATCACGCAATTCTGTCACAATTATTTTTCAAACCCCTTGAATGTGGACGCGCGCTGTGCTATAATATTGAATAGGCCCAAATGAGCGATCCCCCCTTGCCAAGATCCCGTACATCCCCTCCGGTGGTGTCCCTGCCGATGATAGGAGTCGGAAGTCACAAGGAATCATCATAGGCCGCAACACAACTAGGAGGGTTTTTTTCCATGTTCGAAGACAAAACACTGGTATGCCGCGAGTGCGGCGCGGAGTTCACTTTCACCGCTTCCGAGCAGCAGTTCTACGCCGACAAGGGCTTCCAGAACGAGCCGGGCCGTTGCCCCAACTGCCGTGCGCAGCGCCGTCAGAATGGTGGCGGGCATACCCGTAGCGCCGATCGTCCGATGTACGACGTGGTGTGCGATGGCTGCGGCCGTCCCACCCAGGTGCCGTTCCAGCCCCGCGGTGACCGTCCGGTCTACTGCCGCGACTGCTTTGATCAGCAGCGCCAGAGCCGCTACTAATTGACGATGTCAAGGCCCCGCGCAACAATGCGCGGGGCCTTTTCGCGCAGTGGTTACCGACAAAGACCGCCGCGATCGATTTGCGCGCCGCGAAAACGATCTCCCCGAAGCTGCTGTGGGTCGGGCGGACGCCAACACTACCGCTTTTTCTGGTTGCCCTGCTTGCAAATGCCCAGCGGCAGGTTCTTCTCTTTGTTCTCGTTCACATTGCTGTTCGATTCCGTTGTTCGCAATTCTGCTTTTTTCTTGCCCATGCTCCGTTCACCTCCGCCCCTTCAGTGTGCCGCGAACCGCATCATCAGATGCATGACGCGCATAGAGGCCGCGCGAAATGCATGAAGCCCATGCGTTTACTTCGCGTGCGCGCTGTGATACAATAGTGAGCGAATTTGAGGTTGTTTGTGGAGGCTACGTTTGTGTACGGACTCATTGTCAATTCGGCGGTGGTGGTCATCGGTGGGCTGATCGGCCTGTTGTTGCGCGGCGGGATCAGCAAGCGGTTTGAGGGCATCATTGAACATGCGCTGGCGCTGTGTGTGCTGCTCATTGGCGTCTCCGGGGCGCTACAGACAAAGGACATGATGCTGGTGATCGTGTGTCTGATACTGGGGTCGCTGTTGGGTGAGGCCCTGCGGATTGAGGATGGGCTCTCATGGCTTGGGGAAAAGGCGCAAGCGAGGTTCGCGCAGGGCGGCGACAGCCGGTTCGCTCAGGGGTTCATCACGGCCACGCTGCTGTTCTGTGTGGGCGCTATGGCGGTCGTGGGCTCATTGGAAGCGGGCTTGACGGGGAAGGCGGACACGCTGTTGGCCAAATCTGCCCTGGACGGCGTGGCGTCGATCATCTTCGCCTCGTCGCTGGGCGCGGGCGTGATGCTCAGTTCCGTGCCACTGCTGGTCTATCAGGGCGGCATCGCGCTGCTGGCGGGGCTCATCGCGCCGCTTTTGTCCGATGCCGTGATTCGCGAAATGGGTGCGGTGGGCAGCATGATGATCATCGGGTTGTCGCTGAACATGCTGGGGATCATGAAGGACCGCGTCCGGGTGGGCAACATGCTGCCCGCGATGCTGCTGCCGCCGGTCTACATGATGCTCATGCGGATGAGCTGATGGGAGGGATCGGTTGGATGGACAAGCAGCTGCTGATCGACAGGGCGCGCGAACTCGGCTTCGCGCAGCTTCGCGTACTCGCGCCTGTACGCCTCGAGAAATGGGAAGCCGTCGCGCTCGCGCTGAACCTTGACCTGAGCAAGCGCGCCGTCGACCCGCGCGCCACCCTGCCGGAATGCCGGTCCGTGATCCAGCTCGTCTATCCATACCAACCGTTTGTGCTGACCCCTCGGCGGGCGGTTCCGTCGGCCTACTATCTCGCATCCAACGCGTCATCAAAGGCTGCAAAGCTGCTGGCCGCTTGGATTGCGGATGAGGGCCACTCGGCCACCAGTGAGTCCGCGCTGCCGGAAAAGGCGCTGGCCGAGCGCGCTTGCGGTGGGCGGTATGGGCGCAACGGGCTCATTGGTGCGGGGGCGTGGGGCTCCAGCGTCGCGCTTCGGTCCATACTCACGGACGCGCTGATCGAACCGGATCCGGCGCAGGCGGGGGACGAAGCCTCCGCGGACGCGTGTGCGGGTTGCGCTGCTTGCGTGACCGCATGCCCGACGGGCGCGCTCGATGGCAGCGGCCATGTGGACCGCAGCCTGTGCTTGCGCGCGCAGCCAGATAGCGAGCCGTTCCCGGAGCGCTGGCGGTCGCTGCTTGGAGGCAGTTTCATCGGCTGCGACCTCTGCCAGGACGCGTGTCCAAGGAATGCGCTGGTGAGCCGGGCGTCGGTGCCGGACGCGGTGCTGGAGGCGTTTGACTTGGGCAAGATCCTGGCCGGGAACCTCGAAGGCGTCGCAGAGCTCATTGGCGCGAACTACGCGAGAAAGAAGCGCCTGCAGGCCAGGGCATGCCTGCTCGCCGCGAACCTGGGCAGGCGGGATTGCCTGAAAGCGGTGCGCGCGCTGCTGGATGACGACAGCGAACTCGTGCGCGACGCGGCGGCCTGGGCATCGGAGAAATTGTGGTAATGCAGACCTCGGTTTTCTGCGAAGTGGCGCGAATGGCCTGTTTTGCGGCGCATTATCGCGTCAAAATCGAAAACTTTGTGTTATAATAAGAATAAGACGGGCACCGCCGCGCGATCGGCGAGCTGCCGAAGAAAAAGGAGGAAAAAACCATGACGAAATTAAACCGATGCACGATGCTGCTGTTGGCGCTGACGATGCTTTTTGCGTTGTCCGCCCGCGCCGAACTCAAATTCTCGGACACCGACTATCGGGACCAGGCGCATTGGCTTCGCTATGACGAGGCGGGGGACAAGCCGTTCGATGTGTTTGCGGTGTACCCGACGGTCACTTTTTCGGAGGACGAGGCCGACATCCCGTTTGTGCGGCTGGACAGCGAAATGATGCGGGCCGCCGCCACAGGCTGGCTGATGGAAAACGGGCAGCTGTTGGAGGCCGGGAATGTCTATGCGCCGCTGTACCGCCAACTGAACGGCGCGATGCTCAACACACTGGACAGCGCGGGCTTTGAGGGCTATACCACGTCCACGCCCCAGGAGGACATCTATGCCGCGTTCGATTATTTCCTGAAGGAGATCAACAAGGGAGAAAGGCCGTTCTTGCTGTTTGGACACTCACAGGGCGCACAGCTTGTGGGCAATGTGGCCACGACGCTGCTGGCGGACGCCGCCTATCGCGAGCACAACGAAAACCACATTGCCACATACGCCATCGGCTATCCCGTGCTGGCTTCGGACATCGCGAAAAACCCGGCATTGGCCTTTGCTTCAGGCGCGACCGACGCGGGCGTGCTGCTGACCTGGAACACCGTTGCGCCCAGCGAGATCGGCACCGGCGCGTATCGCGCGTTCGGCACCTGGAAGGAGGGCGCGCTGGTGTTTAATCCCATCAGTTGGACCGCGGAGGAACTGCTTGCCCATGCGAAGGACAACCCGGTGTCCTTTGTGCCCGGCGAAGGCGGCGCGCTGGTTGAGCAGGCGCGGTGCGTCAACGCGCTGGCGGACAGGGAGCACAGCGTGTTGGTGGTCACGTCCTTGGACGAGTCCCGGTTTGACGGCGGACTCACGACGGTGAGCAAGTATCACCGGTACGACGTGGCATTCTATTTCGAGTCGATCCGCCAGAATATTCTGGATCGCACACAGGCGTTCTTGGCGGCGGACGCACTGGACGAGGCCGCATAGGGCGCGGCGGCTTCGCCGTGCGCGCGAACAAAAACTGAGGAGGACATCGGCATGCCAGGCATCATCGGCAATCACCTCGTGACCCAGGTGGGGTTCATCGTCCGGGACATCGAGACCACCAAGCGCAAGTTCGCGGCGTTCTTTGGCGTGGAGCCGCCCGTGCACTTTGACGGGGGCCGTTACGAGATCACCGGTACCACGGTCAACGGCCAGCCCGCGCCCGACGCCAACTGTCTGCTGGCGTTTTTCGACGTCGGCCCCGGCATCCAGTTGGAGCTGATCCAGCCCAACGGCGTCAAAAGCACCTGGCAGGACTTTCTGGATGAGCACGGCGAGGGCATGCACCACATCGCGTTCGGCGTGAAGCACATGGACGAGAAGATTCAGGACTGTGAAAAGTTCGGCATGATCTGTGTGCAGCGCGGCAAGTACGGCGACGGCAGCGGTGAGTACGCCTATCTGGACGCGTCAAAGGACCTGAAATGCCTGGTGGAACTGCTGGAGAGTTACAAATAGCGACTGCATCACGCACAGGCCGCGGTCACATGCGCCGGACGGCGGGTTTCCCAGGCAGGCGGGGTGTCTTTACAGATACACCGGGCGCACCTGGATCCCGCCGTCCGTCGCCTCGATGACCGCCTCGATTCCATAGACCGCGTGCATGCGCTCGGCAGTCAGCACCGCTTCCGGTCCGCCCTGCGCCACCAACCGGCCGTCCTTCATCAGCGCCAGCGCGTCACAGTAGTGCGCCGCCAGGTTCAGATCGTGCAGCACGACGGCCACGGTCATCTGCTTTTCCCGGGTCAAAAACCGGATCGCGGACAGCACGTCCATCTGATGGCGGATGTCCAGGCTGGACACCGGCTCGTCCAGCAGCAGCACTTCCGTGTCCTGACACAGCGCTCGCGCGATCAGCACGCGCTGCCACTCGCCGCCGGAAAGGCCGCGGGCGTTGCGGTCTGAAAGCTGCTCAATGCCCATGCGGACCATCGCGGCCCGCGCCAGTTCGAGGTCTTTACCGCCCTCCGATTGCAGCCTCGCCAAGTGCGGCTGGCGGCCCATCAGCACCATGTCGAGCACCGTGAAATCAAAATCCAGCGATGCCCGCTGGGGCACGACGGCGATCCGCCGGGCGCGCCGCTTCGCGGGCATGTCGCGCACCGCGCAGCCATCCAGTATCGCCATGCCTTCACCGGGCCGCAGCTCGCCCGAGGCCAGCTTGAGCAGCGTGGTTTTCCCGGACCCGTTCGGCCCGATCAGGCCGGTGACGCGGGCCTGCGCAAACGCGCAGCTGACGCCGGACACCGCGTCATGGCCGCCGTAGCTGTAATGGACATTTCTCAGTTCCAGGCTCATTGCGCGCCTCCTTTCCGGCGGCTCTTTTGCAGCAGCACCAAAAAGAATGGCCCGCCCACCAGCGCCGTCAGCACGCCCACCGGCAGTTCCGTGGGCGCGAAAACCGTGCGCGCCAGCGTGTCCATGGCCATCAGATACAGCCCGCCCAGCAGCGCCGACACCGGCACCGCGCCGCGGTGGTCCGGCCCGATCACAAACCGCACCGCATGGGGGACCATCAGCCCCACAAAACCGATCACGCCCGAAAGCGAGACGGAGACCGCCGTCATCAGTGTCGAGACCAGCAGCAGCAACATGCGCACCCGGCCCACGTTCACGCCCAGCGAGCGCGCGTCCGCCTCGCCCATCAGCATGGCGTTCAGGTCCCGTGCGAAGAACCGGACCGCCAGCGTGCCGAGCGCCGCAACGGGCAGCAGCAGCTGCGCTTTCGTCATCGTCGCAGTGGCAAAGCTGCCCATGGTCCAGGTGTAGACGGCCTCCATCTTGTCATGGTTGAGCATCAGCAGCCCGGACAGCATCGCGGAGAGGAATGTGCCCACGGCCACGCCCGAGAGCAGCAGGTTCGTCGTGCCGCCGCGCCCGCCGCCCGACAAGCCCAGCACCAGTACAGCCGCGCCGATCGCGCCCAGCAGCGCCCCGAACGAAACCACGCCCAAGCCCATCAGGTTCAGGCCTGCGTTGAAGATCAGCGCAATCGCCGCGCCGAACGCGGCGCCGCTGGACACGCCCAAGATGTGCGGTTCGGCCATGGGGTTTTTGAAAACGCCCTGCATCGTCACGCCCGACACAGACAGGCACACGCCCACGAGGTAGGCCATCAGCGCGCGCGGCAGCCGGATGCCGAACACAATCAGTTCCTGTGTGCCGCCGGTTCCGGGCGCGGCAAAATGGCGCTTGACCGTGGTCCAGAACTCTGAAAGCGGCATGCTCGCCGTTCCGATCGTGACGCACAGCGCGAGTCCCGCGCATGACAACACGGCCAGGCATGCGATCATCGCAGCCAGCCGGCCGCGCCGCAGCGCGTAGGGCGAACCGTTCCCGGG
>JAVBTW010000166.1:0-8838 GCA_031555975.1 Eubacteriales bacterium | reverse complement strand
ACAATTCTTCATTTTCACCAACCCGTCCAACTGGGACACAATGGACGTGCTGGACATGTACATCTAAAAGTTCGGACTGAAAATGCTGGATTATTCCTACGCGACAGCCGTGGGCATCCTCAAGACCATCGTCAGCCTGCTCATGCTGGGCTTGGTCAATGGCATTGCCAAGCGGCTGACCGCTTCAAGCATCTTTTGATTGGAGGCGCCACGCATGGTACGCAAGCGCACTGCGGCGGGCACGGCTTTTGACGCTGTAAACCTGGTGTTCATGATTTGCATCTTCGTGCTGATGATCTATCCGTTCCTTTACGTCATCAACTACTCGTTCTCCAACCCCGCCTATGTCAGGAACACGCCGCTGCTGTGGCCCGTGGGGTTCAATGTGGAGAGCTATAAACTGCTGCTGAAGGACAGCGCCATCTGGCGCGCGCTGGGGGTGTCGGTGGCGCGCAGCCTGATCGGGCCGCTGCTGATGCTGATCGTGTCGTCCATGGCGGCGTTCGCGCTGAAAAAGACGGACCTGGTGTTCGGGCGGTTCTTCCGGCTGTTTTTTCTGGCCACCATGTACTTTTCTGCGGGCATCATTCCGGTGTACCTCACGTACCAGATGTTCCGGTTGACCAACACGTTTTGGGTGTACATCTGGCCCAATGTGGTCAATGTGTTCAACCTGGTGCTGCTGCGCACCTACATGGAGGACCTGCCCTCATCCCTGGAGGAAGCGGTGCTGATCGACGGCGGCAACGACATCGACGCTTTTTCACGGGTGATCCTTCCGCTTTGCTTGCCGGTTTGCGCCGCGGTGTTCATGTTCTCCTGCGTCAGCCATTGGAACAGCTACATCGACACCCAGTTCTACAACGCCATGAGCCAAGACCTGTATACGCTGCAGTACGTGCTGTACAACGCCATGGCGGTGCAGCTCTCAAAGTCTCTGGAGGAGGCGCGCACAGCGGCGCAGAACGGGTCCGGCGTGACAGGCCAGTCGCTGAAGATGGCCATCACCGTGATCACGATCCTGCCGATCGCGATGGTGTATCCCATGCTGCAGCGGTATTTCGTTTCGGGCCTGCTGGTGGGCTCGATCAAAGCATAATCGGGGAGGTAAAGCGCATGAAGGTGGGTATCGCCGGGCTTCGGGGCCTGTCCACGCTGATGGGATTCCGCGCGATTGAGGGTGTGGAAGTGACCGCGCTGTGCGATCTGGACGAGGAGTTGCTGCACAGCCAGATGAAGGAGTACAACATCCCCGCGGGTTTCCGCGTGTTTGAGGACATGCTGATGTCCGATATCGACGCGGTGGTCATTGCCACACCCATGCAGTGCCATGTGCCCCAGGCGATGCTGGCACTGGAGGCGGGCAAGCATGTGCTCAGCGAGGTCACTGCGGGCGTGTCGATGGAGGAGCTGTTTTGGCTGGTTGAGTGCGTGGAAAAGTCAGGCAAGACCTACATGATGGCGGAAAACTATTGCTACACGCCCGACAATCAGCTGGTCCGCAACATGGTGAGCATGGGCATGCTGGGGGATGTCTATTATGGCGAGGGTGAATACCTGCACAACCTGCAGTCGCTGCTGACCTATCAGTACGGACTGCACCAGAGCGGCAAGACGTCCTGGCGGCGCTATTGGCAGATGGGTGTGCGCGGCGCGTACTATCCGACGCACTCCATCGGCCCGGTGATGCAGTGGATGCCGGGCGAGCGCATCGCCCAGATCGCCTGTTTTGGCAGCGGAAACCGGATCGATCCTTCGCTGCACCAGGAGGACACCACCGTGACCCTGTGCCAGATGCAGAGCGGAAAACTGGCCCGGATTCGGTTGGATGCGCTGTCGCCCAGGCCCCACCAGATGGCGTATTATACCGTCCAGGGCACCAAGGGCGTCGTGGAGTGCTCCCGGTTCCCGGGCGAGGGTCCGAAGATTTGGCTGACGGGCATGGACGAGACCTTAGACGAGGCCAAGTGGCGTCCTCTGTCTGATTTTGCAGAGCACCTGCCGGATCGGTACAAGGCCGCGTCCGAGGAGCAGAAGAAGGCCGGCCATGGCGGCGGCGACTATTTTATCGTGGAGGACTTTGTCAACGCCGTGCGCGGGATTGGCGAGAACCCGGTGGACGTGTACACCGCCTGCGAATGGACGGCGGTGGGCATTCTGAGCAGGCTCTCGATCACGAACCATTCCCGGATGATCGACGTGCCCAACTTCCGCAGGAACATGCCCCGGACAGAACAGAGGATCCTGCTGTAGCCGGGATGGCGCAGATGGGGGAGGAGGACTGACTGTATGGTAGCCCAGGGTGAAAACGCGCGCCTGGCGCTTGCTGCGATCAATCGGGAACCCACAAAGGGGATTCCCACGGGGCTTTTGCACATCATGGAGCACCAGGTCATCGAGCGCATCGCCGGGGCGCGCCCCGGAGACTATGCGCTCGATCCCCACAATGTGTACATCCGCATGCTCAAAAACGCGGGCTGCTGCATGGTGGATCAATACCTTGCGGACAATCCGCTGTCCATCGGAGATCATGGCTATGAGTCCGGGGACGAGACCGCCACCACGGGCGGCGTCGCCAGCCTGGACGGCATCGAGATCATTGAGCCGGAGGACGTGGCGGAACACATGGAGCGGTTCGCCATTCCCAGGCTGCGCGCAAAGATTCGCGCGTTTGACCCGCGGCGGGTCGAGCTGGAGGTGATTCTGGACGAGTCACAAAAAAGCGCGATGCTGGGGGACGACATCCTCAAGGCAGGCTACGCGCACCTGTTGCTGCCGACGCTGCAGTATTATACCTATGGCTATGTGCCTTTTTTCTCCGCGTTCCTGGTCTGTCCCGAGGTGGTGGATCAGCTGATCGCGCTGGAGGGGGAGTATGCGCTGCTGCACAACCGCGCCGTGGTGGACGCCTACAAAAAGGCCGGGTTCCCGCTGTATCAGCGGCTGGACCACGACGTGGCGGACTCACGGGGCATTCTGTGCGGCATGAAGGGATTGGAGCGCGCCTGGCTTCCCGCGCTGGACAAGGCCATCCAGCCGGCTGTGGACGCGGGTTTCACGCTGCTTTGGCACTGCGATGGAAACCTCATGGAGCTGGTGCCCCGGCTGCTGGACTGCGGCGTCAACGGGTTCCAGGGGTTCCAGTACGAGGACGGCATGGATTACGTGCGGATCTGCAGGCTGAAGGCCCGGGACGGCCGCCCCATGGTGGTGCAGGCCGGGGTATCCGTCACGCGGGAATTGCCCTTGGGCACGACGGACGACGTGAAGCGCCAGCTGCGGTTCCTGGTGGAGAACGGGCCGGAGACCGGGCTGTTCCTGTCGTTTTCCAGTTCCTGTGTGCCCGGTACGCCCTGGGAGAACATCAAATCCGCACTGGAGGGCTTCGCCCACTACAGGCAGCATGGCCGCGTGTGAAGTAACACAATCGTAATCTGTATTTGGTATCATTTGGTCACGATTTGATGACTAGGGGAATTGACATGAACAAAAAAACCATGCGTGAAGACCACATGCTCAAGATGCTCCGCTCCGTGGGCCGCATCTCGGTAAGCGACGCGGTGACCATGTTGGGCGTGTCCGAGGCCACCGTCAGGCGCACACTGACAGAGCTGGAAAAGCGGGGCGAAGTGGTTCGCAGCTATGGCGGCGTGCAGATTGCCAGCGCCGGGGACACCTATTCCTTTGAGAAGGTAGAAAAGCTGCTGCAGCCCGAAAAGCAGCGGATCGGCTGCGCCGCCGCCGCCATCGTGGAAAGCGGCGACACGGTGTACCTGGATTGCGGCACCACGTTGCTGCAGATGGCACTGGCGCTGGGCAAGCGCATGGCGGACGGCGCGTTTGACTCGCTGAACATCATCACCAATTCCATCGCCAACATTCAGGCGCTGCCGCCCCGGCCCAACTGCCGCGTGATCCTGGCGGGCGGAGAGTACCACTTTGAGCGGCGTGACTTTTACGGGCCCATTACCGAGCAGAACCTGGAAATGTTCCATTTCACAAAGTGCTTTCTGGGCTGCGAAGGCGCGTCGGAGCAGATGGGCTTTACGTCCAACTCCATCGGCGTGTCCAGCCTCAACGCCAACGTGGTGCGCCGCTCGGACAGCGCGATTGTGCTGCTGGACAGGAGCAAGTTTGGCAAAAACATGCTGACACGATTCGCGCAGCTCAGCCAGGTGGACGCTGTGGTGACCGATGCAGAGCCCGACGCAGCGCTGTGTGCAACGCTGGAACAAGCCCATGTGCGCGTGATCGTCGCGCCGTAATACAGATGTATAGCGAGGGTTAGCCATGAAACCGAATATCAGGACGCCCTATTTTGAGATCGGCACCAAGAACTACATCTATGGCGACACGGTGCTGGCGTACGCCAAGGCGGCCGACGCCGCCGCCCAGAAATACGACATCGACGTGCTGTTCATCACCCCGGCGGTGGAGATCCGGCGGGTGACAGAAAACACGCGGCATCTGATTGTGCTGGCGCCCTACATGGACACACTCAGGCCCGGGCGGGGCATGGCCGACGTGCTGCCAGAGGCGCTGAAGGCCGCAGGTGCCCAGGGCGTCGTGGTCAACCACTGCGAAAAACCCATGTCGCTGCCCCAGATCAAGGCCACCATCGACCGCGCCAGAGAGCTGGACATGCTGGTTTTCGCCTGTGCGGACACCATCGACGAAGCCAAGGCCATCGCCCATTTGCACCCCGATATCATCAATCCGGAGCCCAGCGAGTTGATCGGCGGCAGCGGCGGCGTGAGCAGCATGGCCTATGTGGCGGAGACCATCCGCTGCATCAAGGCCATCGATCCGGCCATCATGGTGGAGCAGGCAGCCGGGATCACCAGCGGCCGACAGGTGTATGATTTCATCATGGCCGGCTCGGAGGCCGCGGGGGCAGCTTCCGGCATCATGAACGCGCCGGACCCGCTTCAGATGATCGACGAGATGATCGCCGCGACGCGGCGCGCAGCGGACGATTTGAAAAAGGGGAGGCGCTAATATGGTGTATCGCGAAGCGGTGAACTTGCCGGCCGGAAAACTGGGCCCAAATTTCCACAATGTCACAAAGGCAGCCCAGGACGCCGTGGCCAAATCCGGCATCCGCAACGGGCTGGTCAATGTGTATTCCCACCACACCACTTGCTGTGTCATCACGGAGGAATGCGCGTTTGACGCCTCGATGACGGGGCTTGATACCCTGCAGCAGGATTTTGTGGACATCCTGGAGCGGGCGATCCCCACCTGTCGCCGGGAGGGCATGTACCTGCATCCGGGTCCGAAGGCGCTGGCGTTTGCGGAGCACCACGGCGAGGACGCGCGGGGCTGTCACAACACCGACGCCCACCTGCGTTCGGCGCTAGTGGGCCGCAGCGAGACCATCGCGCTGATTGACGGCCAGTTGGACCTGGGGGCATTCGGCTACATCTTTTTCATCGACTTTGACCAGACCCGTCCCCGCAGCCGCGTGGTTCAGATCACCGTGCTGGGTGAATGACGGACACGAGAGGAGAACTGAGCATGAGCCTCACCGTTGGACTGTTGCCCCTGTATGTGGCCCTTTACGATGAATCCACACCCCAGATGCGGCCGGGCATCGAGGCGTTTTATGACCGGATCGCGACCGCGCTGGCCGGCCACGGGCTCAGCGTACTGCGCGCGCCGGTGTGCCGGTTGGAGGCGGAGTTTCGCGATGCCATCGGGTCCTTTGAGGCGCGGGGCGCTCAGGCGCTGGTGACGCTGCATCTGGCCTATTCACCTTCACTGGAATCGGAAGCGCCGCTGGCCGAGACCCAGCTGCCCATCATTGTGCTGGACACCACGCCCGACTTCCTGTTCGATCACCAGATCGACGCGGATGCCATCTCCTACAACCACGGCATCCACGGCGTACAGGACATGTGCAGCCTGCTCAGGCGCAATGGAAAGCCATTCAACGTGTGCGCTGGCCACGCTCTCCACTCAGATGTGCTGCAGCGGGTCGCGGAGTGCGCCCGGGCTGTCAGCGTGGGCGTGCGGATGCGCGGCGCCAGGGTGGGCAGCATCGGCAGCCCGTTTGGCGGCATGGGCGATTTTCAGGTGGACGAGACCCGGCTGGCGCGGGATTTGGGGCTGACGGTCGTGCGGTACGACTGGACGCATGGGGCCGCGCGCCTGGCGGGGATCACCGATGATCAGGTGCGCGCGGAGTACGCGCTGGACGAGGCGTGCGCACGCGACGCGGGCATCGGCTGTGACGCGTACGCGCCCACCGAGCGCGTCGGGCTGAGCGTCCGCGGCTGGATTGAGGACCAGCGGCTGGACGCGTTCACCATCAACTTCCAGGAGGCTGGCCTGCACGACGCGCTGCCCACGATGCCCTTCTCCGAGGCCAGCAAGGCCATGGCGCGCGGCGTGGGTTATGCCGGGGAGGGCGATGTGCTGACCGCGGCACTGGTGGGCGCGCTGCTTCAGTCCTATCAAGACGCCACCTTCGCCGAAATGTTCTGTCCAAACTGGCGCGACGGCAGCGTGTTCCTCAGCCACATGGGCGAGATCAACCTGCGCGCCTTGGCCGGAACGCCGCACATGATCGTGAAGGACTTTCCCTACGCACCGGGCTTTGATCCCTGTTGCCTGATGGGCCATTACAAGGCCGGCGCGGCGTGCTATGTGAACCTGGCGCCCATGAAGGACCATTATGAGCTGATCCTGGCCGACGGTGAAATGCTGGCGCTGCCGGACAACCTCGGCTCGTTCCAGAACGCGGTCGCGGGCTGGTTCAAGCCCGGCATGCCTTTGGAGCGGTTTTTGGAGCAGTTCAGCTTGGCGGGCGGCACCCACCACGGCGCGGTGGTCTACGGCGCCAAGGCGGAAACCCTGCAGGCGCTGGCCCCCTATATTGGCGCGCGCGCGCAAATTCTGCGTTGATTTCGCGCGACCGGGCCGCACGGCGCGTCATACGCGCCTTCCTTTGACGATTGAGAGGAGTTCCACATGCGCAATGTCATTTCTGACCGAGAGATCCGCGTGGGTGTGCTCGGCGCTTTCCGTGGCAGGTCGTTCGCCAAAACAGCCGAAAGCTCCGGCATGATGCTGGCCTGCGTCTGCGACAACTTTGGGCCCAGGCTTGACGCGGTGTGCGCCGAAATGGGCGTACCGGGCCACCTGACGTTTGATGAGATGCTCAAGCAGGACATCGACGCCGTGGTGATCGCGGCGCCGTTCAATCAGCACGCGCCGTTTGCCATTCAAGCGCTCAGGGCGGGCAAGCATGTGCTCAGCGAGACCAGCTGCAATGTGACGCTGGCGGAGGGCGTGGAGCTGTACCGCACGGTCGAGGAGACGGGCCTGTGCTACATGCTGGCCGAAAACTACTGCTATACCCGGTTTTCACAGGAGTTTAAGCGGCTGTATGAAGCGGGCGAGATTGGCCAGGTGCGCTACGCGGAAGGCGAGTACAACCACCCCATGGACGTGAACGACGCACTGTGGTACGCGCCGGGCACACTGCATTGGCGCAACCACCTGCCCGGATGCTATTACAACACGCACGCGCTGGCGCCACTGATGTACATCACGGACACGCTGCCCGTGGCCGTGTCCTGCTCGCTGATCCCGCAGACCGGCGGCACGGAGATCGACCGGTTCAAGCGGGACGGGTATGTGATGCTGATCCGGATGGACAACGGCGCGATCTTCCGACTGTACGGAGATGTGGCGGGACACAGCTGCGCCTACAGCCTGCATGGCACCACTGGCGCGATGGAGTGTGTGCGCGGCCACGGCTACTACGGGCCTGAGCAGGTGCGGGTGTGGCACGAGCCCTGGGACCTGAAGCCGGGCCAGGTGGAGGAGCAGACCTACTATCCGAACTGGCCGTCCCACGCCAAGCAGGCCAATGAGACGGGCCACGGCGGCGGCGACTTCTTTGTGGAGCACGCGTTTGCCAGTGCCATCAAGCGCGGTGTTCAGCCCTACCTGGACGCCTATCGCGGCATCATGATGACCAATGTGGGCATCCTCGGTTGGCGAAGCGCCCACCAAGGCGGCGCGTTTTTGCCCGTGCCGGACCTGCGCGACGCGGACGCCCAAAACCAGATGCTGACGGACCGGCTGTGCCCGTTCCCGGGGCTGGACAACACGGAACTCATGCCCTTGGAGATGCGCACGCCGCGCCCATTTACGCCGGAGATTGTGCGCCTGGCGCGGGTCAACTGGAAGCTTCATGGCTACACAGACGACGAAATCGAAGCGCTGTTGAATCAGCAGGGGTGATGGCGATGCGCTATCTATTGGGTGTGGACGTCGGCACCACCCGCGCCAAGTGTGTGCTGTTTGACGAGACCGGGGCAGCCCTGGCGTCGGCGTCCAGGGATTATCCCAGCTATCATGAAGCAGCCGGGCATTCGGAACAGGACGCCAGGGACTGGTGGGCGGCGCTGGTTGGCTGTGTGCGCGAAGCGCTAAAGGCCGCGGGTGGCGCGCCCCGCGTGGTCGCGCTGTGCATCGCCACCCAGGGCGGAACCCTGGTGCCGGTGGACGGGCGCGGCGAGCCGCTGCGCCGCGCCATCGTCTGGAACGATGTGCGCTGCTCCGCTGAGCGGGCGCTGCTTACAGAACGGGTGACGCCCGAGGCCGTGTGGCGCAAGACCGGCTGGCGGCTGGGCCATGGACTCAAGGCGCTGCAGATCATGTGGATGCGCAGCCATGAACCGGAGCTGTTCGCCCGGACCCGGAAGTTCCTGTCGGTGCCCGATTATCTCTCGCTCAGGCTGACGGGCCGCTGCGCCACAGATCCGTCCAACGCGGGCATCGACCAATTGGCGGACATCGATCACAACCGCTGGGACAGGGAGATCC
>JAVBTW010000068.1:0-14834 GCA_031555975.1 Eubacteriales bacterium | reverse complement strand
CCCGGTTGGCCGGTGAATCCCTCGGCCACGTGCAGCGGCTGGCTCAGGAACCGCTGGATGCGCCGCGCGCGGTGCACCATCTGCTGATCCTCAATCGAGAGTTCGTCCATGCCCAGGATGGCGATGATGTCCTTCAGCTCATTGTAGCGCTGCAGGCACTGCTGAACGCGTCGCGCGATGTCGTAGTGGGTCTGGCCGATGATGCCCGGGTCCAGCATGCGCGATGCCGAGTCCAGCGGGCTGACCGCGGGATAGATGCCCAACTCCGCCACCTGGCGCGAAAGCACCGTCGTGGCGTCCAAGTGGGAAAAAATCGTGGCCGGGGCCGGGTCTGTCAGGTCATCGGCGGGCACGTAGATGGCCTGCACCGACGTGATGGAGCCGGACTTGGTGGACGTGATCCGCTCTTCCAGCTCGCCCAATTCCGTCTGCAATGTGGGCTGATAGCCGACCGCGGACGACATGCGGCCCAACAGCGCCGAGACCTCGTTGCCCGCTTGGATGTAGCGGTAGATGTTGTCGATGAACAGCAACACATCCTGTTTCAGCTCATCACGGAAATACTCCGCCATCGTGAGGCCAGTCAGCGCCACGCGCATGCGGCTTCCCGGCGGCTCGTTCATCTGTCCAAAGGTCAATATGGTCTTGTCGATGACGCCAGACTGTTTCATATCGGCAAGCAGGTCGCCACCCTCGCGGCTGCGCTCGCCAACCCCGGCGAACACGGAATAGCCGCCATGGCCGATGGCGATGGAGTGGATCAGTTCCATGATCAGCACGGTCTTGCCCACACCCGCGCCGCCGAACAGCCCGATCTTACCACCCTTGGCATAGGGAATGAGCAGGTCAATGACCTTGATGCCGGTCTCAAACAGCGCGGTGCCCGGCGCTTGGTCCTCCAACGACGGGGCCTTGGCGTGGATGGACCGCTTTTCCTTTGCGACGATCTCGGGCCCTTTGTCGATGGGCTTGCCCAAGACGTTCACCGCGCGGCCTAGCAGCTCTTTGCCGACCGGCACGGTGATCGGGCCGCCGGTGTCGGTCACGCGCAAGCCACAGTAAAGGCCGTCGGTGGCCTCGATGGCGATGCAGCGTACCACGCCGGGCTTGACGTGGCTGACCACTTCCAGCGCCACGCCGGATTCGGTGAGCAGCAGGTTGTTGATCGGCGGCTCGCCGTCCATGAACTCCACTTCGATGACCGGCCCGCTGATGCGGGTCAGCACGCCGCCATTCTGCGGCTCTGGGATTTTGGCTTGCATGTTATGCCTCCTCAGCGGTCTGCGCCATCGCCGCGCTGGTGATCTCGGTGATCTCCTGTGTGATCTGCGCCTGGCGGGCGATGTTGTAGGCCGATTTCAACCGGTCGAGGATCTCGTCAGCGTTCTTGGTGGCGGACTGCATGGCGTTCATGCGCGCGCAGTGCTCAGAGCAGTAGGACTGCATCAGCGCCGCATGAATCTGGCCCAGGGTAAACTGGGGTGCCAACAGCCGAAAAGACTCGTCGGGCGAGGGATGATAGATCATGCCCACGTCCTTGTACTGGGCGATGTTGTCCATATCAATCAGCGTGGTGTCCACCGGCAGCAGACGCCGCATTTTCGGGGCGTAGGACACCGAATTGTAGTATCGCATGTGGATCATATACGCGGAATCGATCTGGCGCGCGTCATACAGCTTAAACACATCTTGCATCATGTGGCGCGCGTAGAACAGGCTCGGGTCCTGGGACGCGCCGATGACCTGTTTGTCCGGCTCGATGCCATGCTTTTGGAAAAACCGCACAGCCTCTATGCCCACCGTGATCAGATAGCGTTCCGGGGCAGCCAATACCTTTTCCAGCGCGAATTTCAGGATGTCGCTGTTGAAACTGCCGACCATGCCCTTGTCGCCCGCCATCACGATGAACAGCCGGCGCTTGTCGCCGCGGTCGTGCAGATAGGGATGGTCAAAGTCGTCGCTGGACGCCAGAATGTGGCGCATGGAGTCCAGCAAGCGCAGCAGATAGCGGCTGTTATAGTCCATCTGAGGCATGATCCGCTGTATGCGCGCCGAAGCAATCAAGTGCATCGCGCCGGTGATCTTGCGCGTCTGCTCCACCGCCTTGATGTGGTGGCGGATCTCGTTCATGCCGGTCATTTGGCATCACCCGTCGGCTGTGCCGCAGCCTCTGGCGCGGCATTCTTGAGCTGTTCGGCCTCTTCCTCCCCAAAATGCGCCCGCATGGCTTGAACCAGCGCCGCCTTGTCTACATCCCCCAGCGAGCCGGTGCGTTCGATCGCAGACATGGGGCCAGCCGCGGTGTCATGTAGCGATTTGAGCAGGTCCGCCTTCGTCTGAACAACATGCGGCAGCTCGACGGCATCGAACAGTCCCTCCTGATACGCGACCAGGATGGCAATTTCCTCAGAAAGACTGTACACCGTGTTCTGGTCCTGCTTGAGCAGCTCGGTCAGCAGATGTCCTTGCTTCAGCAATTTCTGCGTGTTGGCGTCCAAATCGCTGTCGAACTGGGCAAAGACCGCCATCTCGCGATACTGCGCCAGTTTGAGCCGCAGCTGGCCCGATACGTCGCGCATGGCTTTGGGTTGGGCTGACCTGCCCACGCGGGAGACGGACAGACCGACATTAACCGCGGGCCGGACGCCCGAGTGAAACAGCTCCGACTCCAGATAGATCTGGCCGTCGGTGATGGAGATGACGTTGGTGGGGATGTAGGCGGAGATGTCGCCCGCCATGGTCTCAACGATGGGCAGCGCGGTCATGGACCCGCCGCCAAGCTCGTCTGACAGCTTTGCCGCGCGCTCCAGCAGGCGGCTATGCAGATAGAACACGTCGCCCGGGTATGCCTCGCGTCCCGGCGGGCGCTTGAGCAGCAGCGACATGGTGCGGTACGCGGCCGCGTGCTTTGACAGATCGTCGTACACGATCAGCGCGTCCCTGCCCTGCTTCATAAAATACTCCGCGATGGAGCAGCCTGCATAGGGCGCGATGTACTGCATAGCAGCGCCGTCCGACGCGGTGGCGGCCACAACCACGCAGTTGTTCATGACGCCCTTTTCCTTGAGCTGCTCGATGATCCGCGCAACGGTGGACGCCTTCTGTCCAATGGCGCAGTAGACGCAGACCACACCCTGTCGGGCCTGGTTCAGTATGGCGGAGATGGCGATGACCGTCTTGCCCATTTGACGGTCACCGATGATCAGTTCGCGCTGACCCTTGCCGATGGGGATCATGCTGTCGATGGCGGTGATGCCGGTCATCATGGGCTGCGAGACCGGCGCGCGGTCCATGATGGACGGCGCGGGGCGCTCCACAGGCGCCTTGTCTTTCGTCTTTAACACCTTGCCATCCAGGGGGCGGCCTAGCGGATCCACAATGCGACCCAGCAACTCCTCGCCGACGGGCACCGAGACCACAGCGCCCGTGCCGCGCACCATCGCACCGGTGGCCACGGTTTCAGCGGCTGAGAACAGCACCGCGCCAGCGCCCTTTTCGTTGAGTTCCAGCGCCATGCCGTACGCGCCGCCATCAAATTCCAGCAGCTCTCCGTACAGACTGCGGCTGAGACCCTCAATGTGGGCCACGCCATCCGCGCAACTGACGACAGTTCCGTATTCGTAGACGCGCGCGGACTCGGACATGCCGTCAAGCCTGTGCTTAAAACCCTCGCTCATGCGCTCGGCCAACTGCTCATGCTGCTTTTCAGTGAAGAAGTCCGGCTCGTCTTCGTGCTGGGGATGGTCCTTTTCGCCGTCTTTCAGCGCCTGCAGCTTGGAGAGCATGCTCATATCGTACAGTTTGCCGTCCACCTGCGCAGTGAAGCCGCCGATCAGCTCCGGCTGCTCCTCCCAGGAAAACTGCACATCCGAGCCGAAGATCGCGGCGAGCTTGTCAATCAACTGTTGCTTGCCCGACGCATCGACCGGTCCCGCAGTGCGGATCAGTCCTCGCCTCATCACGAACGATGCACTTCCTTCTCAAAGAACGACTCGATGACCTTCTGGTTGTCATCTGCATTGACCTCGCGCTTGAGGATCTGGCCCGCAAGCGACACTGCCATCTCGCTGATCTGGGGCTGCAACTGGGCGATGGCGTCGCGGCGCTGTTGCTGCACCTGCTCCTGGGCCTTTTGCAACATCTGCTCAGACTGGGTCTTGGCGGCGGTCATGATGGAGTCGGCCTGCTCCGAGGCTTGCTTGGTGCCATCGATCAGCTTCTGCTGGACTTCCTGGTCCGCGTTCTTCAGGCGTGCGGCAAACTCAGCCTGCATCTTTTCGGCCTGAACCTTGGCGGCGTCCGCATCGCTGATTTTCTTGGCAATGGCGCTGCTGCGTTGCTCCATAAACTTCTGCACAGGGTTGTACAGAATCACGCGCAACAGCACATACAGCACCACGATATTAACGATGTGTATGGCGATGTCAAGCGGTTGAATATCCATTTGAACGATCTCCTTATGTGCGTACGTGTAGGCGATGCGTCGGGCGTCAATCGACACCGGCAACCGGCGCGCCGGGTTCGGTTTCCAGAACCAGTGCGCACACTGGCGCCAGAAAGCGTTCCGCAAGTCAGCTCACCGCCCGGAAACCCGCAGGATTTCAGGTGAGCACGGCCTTTTTGCATTCGTCGAAAAGCGCCGCAGCGGTATTCGATGACCTCATTATGCGGAAAACAGCATGATCAACGCGGTGACGAAGCCATAGATGGCGGTCGATTCTGTCAAGGCCAGGCCCAGCAGCAGGATCGAGTTGATCTTGCCCGACGCCTCGGGCTGCCGCGCGACCGCGTCCACAGCTTTACCCGTCGCCATACCCATCGAGATGCCGCAAGCCATACAAGAGAGAAGACAGAGCGCTACGCCAATCGGTTTGAGATCCATGATGATATCCTCCTTGAAAGTTGTATGTAATGAATGATTGATCTATCCGTCAAGCCTCGCGTGATCCCCCGCGAAGCGGGTTGCCGCGGCGCTGCCGCTATTCAATCGCTTCGTCAATAAACGTCAGCGTCAATGTGATGAAAATGAACGCCTGGATCAGTGGATGGAACACATTGAAATAGAGCCCGATCACGCTGGGTACACCCACCGCGCGATGGCCAAGCGCATTGTAGAGCAGGTCCATGACGATCATGCCGCCCAGCATATTTCCGAAAAGACGACAGGCCATGGAGACCGGGATTGCGCAGTCGGAGATCACGCGCAACACCATGACGATGGGGCCTTGTGAGTTCAATGATTTTACGCGGCCCACAGCGCCCTTGCGCTTCACGCCATAATAGTTGATCAGCACGAAGGTGATCAATGCCAGGGCGAAGGTCATCGTGATGTCCGCCGTGGGCGAACGGACGCCAAACAGTTCCACACAGGCGCAGGCAACCATCAACACCGCAACCGTGAATAGGTACGCGGACAGCGCGTGACCCAGCCCATGCGCCTTGCTGCTCGCGTAGTTGTCGATCCCTTCGATCATGGTCTCGATCCAATTCTGCGCGCCGGAGGGCACCGTTGTGAGTTTTGGCAGCACCCAGAACCGCGCCAGCAGCGCCAGCGCCAGTATCGCCGCCATGGCGATCCATGTGGTGATGACCGTGTCAGAGACCGAGAGGCCCAACAGCATTGTGCGGCTGGGGGCCAGCTCGACTTTTAGCTCTTCGCCCGCGCCGCCGTGGCCGAAGATCATCGGCAGCAGCTCCGAAACGAACAGCCAGATGCACAGGATCTCACCGACTGTGATCAGCTTGGGCAGCATCTTTTGCATTTTTGAAGCGTCCTGGGTTGTGCGCTTCTTCAGGTAGCGCCGCGCAAACTCCAGCACAACGGTCAGGGCCAGATAGGTTATCAGTTGCGTGAACTCACCGCTCATCCCGCCTCACCTCCATGCCGCCTCTTCTTTTGCAAGAACAAGATGATTGATCCGGCCATCAGTACAACCGCAGCGGCGATCCCCGCGTTCATCAACTGATCCTTGAAGAACAGCGCCACCGGCACAAAAAACAACGCCAGCGCAGTCATCTTGGCTGGAATCACCCAGAACGGGACCTCTCCCCCGCCCGTAACGCGCGAGACGAGTAGGTTGAGCAGATACAGCTCCACCGCTCCGCACACGGCGCCCAGCAGCAAGCCCGCCATAAGGGCCACTTCCTTTTCTATGTGGGATGATCTATCAAAGTCGTACGCCATTATACTCCCCTCCTATTATCACTGCAATCCCTTTGAATGTCAAGTTTGTGAAATGTTAGAGAAATTCAGTTGGGTGTGATCGACGTGCCGAGGCGGCCGCATAAACGCGGTTATGTCCCCGCATGGTCAGCCTGAGCGGCAGCAAAGGGCCTCCCCGGGGTTTGTAGGCGTTCTTTCTGGTGACGGACATCGCCGATGGCGGGAAGGTCCTTCGCTTGCGCTCAGGAGGACAAAAAAGGGACGGTGCATGTCGTGGTATCGTCTGCCATCGCTATACTCGATTCATTCAGCGTTCCCCCGATCGATGCGCGCTGCCGGTTGCATTCTTCTCACAAGATATGGTATAATAAACTGTTAGCGAAACCATCACATGGAGGCCCAACCCTATGGCGAAAGAGTATTCCGCTTCCGATATCCAAGTCCTTGAAGGACTCGATGCCGTGCGCATGCGCCCCGGCATGTACATCGGCACCACCGGCGCCCGCGGTCTGCACCACATGATCTGGGAGATCGTCGACAATGCCATTGACGAGGCCGCCAACGGCTACGCTTCGGAGATCACCGTCACCCTCAAAAAGGACGGCAGCTGCGAGGTTACCGACAACGGCCGTGGCATTCCCGTGGACATTCATCCTCAGATGGGCGTCAGCGCGGTTCAGGTCGTCTACACGCAACTCCACGCGGGCGGCAAGTTTGACAACAAGTCCTATGCCTATTCCGGCGGCCTGCACGGCGTTGGTGCGTCGGTTGTGAACGCGCTCTCGGAATGGGTGGTGGTCGATGTGTTCAAAGACTTCACCCACTATCAGATCAAGTTCGCGTCCGTCGAGGACCCCAAGACCCACAAGATTCATTCAGGCAAGGTCATGCAGCCGCTTGAGAAGATTGCCAACACCAGAAAGCGCGGCACCACTGTGAACTTCCTGCCCGATCCGCGCGTTTTTGAGGAAGTTGACTTCCACGGCGATACCGTGCGCCGCCGCTTGCGCGAGCTTGCCTACCTAAATCGGGGCATTCGGTTCCGGTTCATCGACGAACGCGTCAAAGACCCGGACAAGCGCCAGGTGGAATATTGTTACGACGGCGGACTTTCGGACTTCGTCAAGTACCTAAACGCTGACAAGACCGCGACGGGAAGCCCCATCTATTTCGAAGGCCAAAGGGACGGTGTGCGGTTGCGGGTGGCGATACAGTACACCGACGGCTACACCGAAAACATCTTCAGCTTCGTAAACAACGTGCCCACCGCCGAGGGCGGCACCCACGAGACCGGGTTCAAGGCTGCCGTCACGAAGGTTTTCAACGACTACGCGCGCAGGATCGGCGCGCTGAAAGAAAAGGACAACAACCTCTCGGGCGAAGACTTTCGCGAGGGCATGACGGCCGTCGTGTGCGCCAACGTGCCCAAGCCGCAATTCGAAGGCCAGACGAAGGGCCGGTTGGGCAACACCGAGGTGCGGCCCATCGTAGAGGCGATCACAGGCGAGCAGTTGAGCCTCTATCTGGAAGACTTGCGCCATGGCGAGGTCGGCCAGAAGATCATCGAGAAGGCTGTTCAGGCCGCGCGGGTCCGCGAGGCGAGCCGGAAGGCGCGCGACGTGGCGCGGGCCAAGAACCAACTGGAGGCGGCGCCGCTGGTAGGCAAGCTGTCCAGCTGCACGGGGCGGAACTATGTCCAAAACGAGCTGTTCATCGTCGAGGGCGATTCCGCGGGCGGCAGCGCGAAGCAGGGCCGAGACAGGCGGTTCCAGGCCATCTTGCCGCTGCGCGGAAAGCCGCTGAACGCGGAGAAGAAGCGCCTGGATCAGGTGTTGGCCAACGAGGAGTTCCGCTCGATCATCACCGCGCTCGGGACGGGGATCGGCGAGGACTTCACGGTCAAATCGCTGAAGTATCACAAGGTCGTCATCCTGTCGGACGCCGACCAGGACGGCGCGCACATCCGGGCGATCCTGCTGACGTTCTTCTTTCGCTACATGCGCGAACTGATCACGGAGGGTCATGTTTATATAGGAATGCCGCCGCTGTACAAGGTGCAGAAGGGCAACAATATCACTTACTGCTACGACGACAAAGAGCTGAACAAGGCGACCGCGAAGCTGGGCCGCGGCTATACCCTGCAACGGTATAAGGGCCTGGGCGAGATGAATCCGGAACAGCTTTGGGAAACCACCATGAGCCCTGAACACCGTCAGATGTTGCAGGTCACCATTGAGGACGCCACAGAAGCCGAGCGCATGGTGACGGTGCTGATGGGCGACAAAGTGGAGCCGCGCAAAGAGTATATCCAGCAGAACGCGGACTTCAATAAACTTGACACGTTCGAGGATCGCGTGGACCTGAATGAAACAGAGGTCGGGTAGTCAATCCACTCCCACAACAGACGAGGTGAAATCCGTGGCCAAGAAAGCAGACACCATGCCACCGGTCGGCGAAGTGATCATCCAGCGGGCGATGGAGGACGTCATGCACCAGAGCATGATGCCCTACTCAGAATACGTCATTCTGGAGCGCGCGCTGCCGCGTGTGGAGGACGGACTCAAGCCCGTGCAGCGGCGCATCCTGTTCACGATGCACGAACTCGGGATCACGCCCGACAAACCCCATCGCAAGTGCGCCCGCATTGTCGGCGACTGCCTGGGCAAATACCACCCGCACGGCGACACATCAGTCTATGACGCGCTCGCCCGGATGGCGCAACCGTTCGTCATGCGCGGCATGTTGGTGGACGGCCATGGCAACTTCGGGTCCATCGACGGGGACAGCCCCGCCGCCATGCGATACACCGAGGCGCGCATGGCTCCGCTGGCAATGGAACTGCTGCGCGACCTGGAAAAGGATACGGTCTCGTTCCGGCTCAACTTTGACGACAGCCTGAAGGAGCCCGACATGTTGCCGGGCCGGTTCCCAAACCTGCTGGTCAACGGCGCTTCCGGCATCGCGGTGGGCTTGGCAACGAACATACCGCCCCACAACCTGGGCGAAGCCATCGACGGCGCCATTGCCCAGATCGACAACCCTGACATCACCACGGCCGAGCTGATGAAGCACATTCCCGCGCCGGATTTCCCCACGGGCGGCATCCTGCTCAAGGACGATGAACTGGTCCTGGCCTACGAGACCGGACGCGGCAAGATCCAAAATCGCGCGAAGGTCGTCATTGAACCCGGTCCGTCAGGCCGCATGTTGCTGGTGGTGACCGAGATGCCCTACCAAGTGTCAAAGTCCGCGATGCTGGAAAAAATCCTGAAGCTGTCCGAGGAAAAGAAGTCGCTGTTTTCGGGCATCCATGACATCCGCGACGAATCCGACCGCACCGGCATGCGCGCGGTCATTGAACTCAAGCGCGACACCGACCCCGAAAAGACGCTGAACGCACTGTACAAGTATTCGGATCTGCAGGTCACGTTCGGCGTGAACATGGTCGCCATCGCGGGTGGCAAGCCTGTTCAAATGGGCCTGAAAGAAATGCTGTCACACTTCATACGCCACCAGAAGGACGTGGTCACGCGGCGCACCCAGTACGACCTGGAACAGGCGCGCGCGCGGCTGCACATCCTGGAGGGCTTGATCATCGCGGTGGACAGCCTGGACGAGATTATCGCGCTGATCAGGGCCAGCAAGAATCCCAAAGAGGCAAAACAGCGCCTGATGGATCGGTTTGCGCTGACGGACATCCAGGCCCAGGCCATCTTGGACATGCGCCTGCAGCGCCTGACAGGCCTTGAAATCCAGACCCTGCGCCAAGAATACGCCGACTTGCTGAAATACATCGACAAACTGCTGGGCATCCTGAAATCGGAAAAGAAGCTGATGGCCTTGATCAAGGACGAACTGAGCGAGATCCGAACCAAGTACGCAGATCCGCGCAGAACACAACTGATCGACAAACCAGAGGGCGTCATCGTCATTGAAGAAGAAAAGCCCGTTGCCGAGGACGCGGTGGTGATCCTCACGCGCGCCGGATTCCTGAAGCGCATGCCGCCAAAGGTCTATGAAAAGGCGTTCGCCAGCGGTGAAGAGGCGGAGCCCGCGCGCTATGCCTTCCAGACACTCACGGATCAGCGGCTGCTGTTCTTCACTGACCTCGGTTTCTGTTATCCGGTGACCGTGTCCCAGGTCCCAGAGTGCAAGATGAAGGACCGCGGCCTGCCGCTGAACGGACTGCTTCAGGGCTTTGAGAAGCACGAGCGTCTGGTGGAGCTGATGTGCCTGAGCCCCGGCGACGAGGCTGGCGACCTGCTGTGCGTCACCGAACTGGGTCAAATCAAGCGCACCGCGTTTGGTGAATACAGCGTGAGAAAACCGCGCTTCGCTGCCATCAATTTGAAGGGCAAGGACAAGCTGCTCTCCGTCCAGCGCTCGGGCATCGGCGAGAGCATGCTGCTCATCTCAAAGCTCGGCATGGCCATCCACTTCGCGCTGTCCGAGGTGCCCCAGACGGGCAGAGCCACGGGCGGTGTGAAGGGCATGGGCCTCGCGCTCGGTGATGCGGTCTCCTTCGCGCTGCCGCACGACAGCGAGGGTGAAGTGCTGCTGACCAGTGAGCGCGGCTACATGCAGCGCTGCCTGTTGGTGGATTTTGATCCTCAGGCGCGCGGCGGCAAGGGATTGCGCTGCTTCACATTCGCCAAGAACGGCCAGAACGGCGCATGGATCGCTGGCGCCGTGATTGTGCGCGAACCTATGGATGTACTGATGATCCAGCATGGTGGGCTGGTGACGAAAATGAACAGCGAACTGGTCAAAATCGACCGGCGCGCAGGCAAGGGCCAGCCGTATGTGGTGTGTGTGCTGGATGATGTGATAGAGGCGATGGTGAAGGCATGACGAGTTTCCGTCTTCCGGAACGGCTGAGTCCGGCAAACCTGTGGACGCTGCTGCAGGCAGGCGTGATCGACGTAGGGGCGCTGCTTTGCTATTTGGCTGCAGCGCTGATCATCGGGCTGCTCGTCTGGCGCATCATCAAGCGCACCCGGACCAGCGCGTATGTGCTGCTGGGCGTCGTAGCGGCGCTGGGCCTGACGACCGCGCTTGCGCCTTGGCCGGATCACGTGCCGCCGCTCTATTGGGACCAGTCGGCATCGGGCGTTTTGCAGCCAACCGAAGAACTCCAGCATCGGTTGGCTGCCGCCTGCGGCACAGACGCGCTCACGCTGTACCTCAGCGCGCCCGATGGTCAACGCGACCCGCTGATCCATGCGTTTTTGTCGCAACTGCGCGCGCCGGGCGTGACGATCGAGTATATCGACCATCCATACGCGCCGGGAGGCGCGATCAATTCGCTCTTTGTTCATCTCGGCAGCGGTTCAACAGAGGTCCCCTACGACCGGCTGATCACCGTCAATCCGGCCGATACGGGTGCGCAAAAGCGGTGGTTCAAGGTGCAGGCGGAATTGATCCAGGCTGTGGAGTTGATTCGGGCGCAGCCTCCAACGATTTACCGGCTGGCCGGGCCGGAGGACGCGGCGCGTCCCACGGTTCTGATGGGCGCTGTGCGCGGCATCACAGCGGACGCGCTCCTGCCGCTGAACCTGGACCAACCTGTCCCTTCAGACTGCACATTCATCATCATGGACAACCCGCGGCAGGACCTGACCGAACAGCAAGCGAGCCTGCTCAAGAGCTACTTGGGCAGGGCCGGGCGACTGCTGCTGATCACGGACTATGCGCATGGCGCGATGCCGAACCTGAACGGCGCGCTGGAGGAGTATGGCCTTCAAGCCATCGACGGCGTGGTGTTCGATCCGGGCGCGGCGATGGGGGGCAGGGCAGAATACCCGATGCCCGCGCTGGAGCCGAACGGCCACATCATCGGACGCTGGCTCAATTCGGGACACCGAATGCCCTTGATGCCGCTGAGCCATGGCATTCTGGCGCGCCGGATCGACGGTGTGGACGGCACCGCGCTGCTCATCACCACAGACCAGGCGTATTGCCAGCTCAATGCCATTGAGCACGCGTCGCTGGACATGGGCGAGCATGATCCGCAGGGGCCGTTCGCGCTGGCGGCTGCCGCACAGGCTGGAAACGGGAAGGTCGTGTGGATCGCGAGCACCGACATGATGACAATTGAAGCGGACGCAGACGTCGGCGGCGCGAACAAAGATCTGTTGCTGGCCAGCATGCGCTGGTTGATGGATGCGCAGACAGAACCGGTTCCGGCACAGGCCATCGGATAAAAAACGGGCGACCCGCTCTCGGGCCGCCCGTCATTTTACTCTGCTTCGTCGTCCTCAGGCAACTCGGCGTTATGGTAGATGTTCTGGCTGTCGTCATTGTCTTCCAACATGTCAATCAGCTTTTCGACCTTCGCCACCACCTCCGGGTCCTCCACCTTCACGGTGTTGGTCGGAATCATCGCCCGCTCGGCCGAAAGGAAACCAAACCCGGCCTTTTCCAAGTTTTCGCGCACCTGTGAAAACTCGTTGGGGTCGGTGTAGATGACGCACGATTCGCCATCCATCTCCACATCGCTCGCGCCTGCGTCCAGCGCCACCATCATCAGCTCGTCCTCATCCAGCTTTTTGGCGTTGTCCAGCTCAATCAGTCCCTTGCGCTCAAACATCCAGCCCACACATCCACTGGCGCCCAGGCTGCCGCCGCACTTGTCAAAGATGTGCCTGATCTCACTGGCGCTCCGGTTCAGGTTGTCCGTCACGACCTCCACCAACACAGCCACGCCGCCGGTACCGTAGCCTTCGTACAGCATCTCCTTGTAGTTGGCGCTGTCGCCTTCGCCCGAGGCCTTCTTGATGGACCGCTGTATGTTGTCATTGGGCATGTTCGCGGCCTTCGCTTTGGCGATGACGTCCTTCAGTTTGCTGTTGGTGTTCGGATCGCCGCTGCCGCCTTCTTTGATCGCGATGATGATCTCGCGGCCAATCTTGGTAAAGATTTTGCCCTTCTGGGCGTCCGTCTTTTCCTTCTTGTGCTTGATGGTCGACCATTTATTGTGTCCCGACATGGTAAAACCCCCACATTAAAGCCATTGCGGCTTGATATAGCGTCTGACAGTATACCACAGTTCGAGGCTTCGCGCAAGTCTGTGGTGGATCAGTCCGTTCCGGACGCCATAGGGGTGGACTGCGACAAGGCAGGAGCCTGCATCGCCGCACCCGTCACAAAGACAGGCGCGGCGATCACAAGCCCCCGCCTACATGCCATAAGGTTTTGCCCTCTCGGGCTATGCCTTCATCAGCTGTTGATACTTCTCATAGGCTACGCTCACCAATGCCTTGTCCTGGCTATAGGTGATCATGTCCAATGCCTGATCCACCAGGTAGTAGTCACCGTCGGTGAATCCCTGCTCGAAGGCGATGCGGTAGCTGAAATCATCGGCCTTCATCACATACCAGGTGATTCGATTGCAGACGGGCTGCTTCCGGGTCATGGAATAAAACTCGTAGCTCGTCTCACCCGCGGCCGAAACGATCTCCGCCTTGATGCCCGCCTCCTTCAACACGCGGTCCAGCGCCACGTCCTGAGCCAATTGGCGGTCACGAATGACGCCCTTGGGCAGGATCCATTCGTCCTTGTCATTCTTGAGCAAAAACACCCGGTCCCTGCAAAACACCACGCCGCCGGCACATTTACGAAAGATCATCGCCAGACCCACCTTTCCGCTTGTGATGAGGGGGTTTCCCGCAAGGAAATCGTAACACATTCGGACGAGGATTTCAACCGGTTGCCACCAATTTCGTGCAAATTGACGGTCCGGTCTATCTGTCCTTGAACGCGAACAGCCGTTGCCCCACGTAATTGAGCGCCGTGAACACCACATTGCCGAAAAGCAGCGCGATCTGGCCGCTCCATTTCTGTAGCACGGACAATACATCCCACCTGAGCACCCACTCGATCAGCGGTTTTGCCATGGCATTGGCCACAAAATAACACAAGCCAATCACTGCCACAAAACGCGCCAAATCGATCCAAACATTGCCCTTGCTCTGAAAGCTGTACTTGCGGTTCAATATGAAGCTCAGTGCGCTGGTCACCACATAGCCAATCGCGCTGGAAGGCCAGAAACCCAGGCCCATGTTCGTATAAAGCACCAACATGAGCACCCAGTTAAGTAATGTATTGCCCACGCCAATCGCGAGAAAGATGGGCAGACTGCGGTCCATTTTCATCTCTTCTCCCACCTCCATACACCATCATCATACCACGCCAACCGCCATTTGTCGATGCGGTTTCCCCTTCCATTCTGGTCTGAAATCTGGTATACTGTCACTGTAGGGTGCACGAAACCCACAAAATCAGGAGGAGGCACATCTCATGAAGAAACTGCTCTCACTGGTCCTCGCCCTCGTGCTGGTCCTGTCGCTGGGCGCCGCGGCGCTGGCGGACAGCTACGAAATTGGCATGATCACCGACGTCGGCACCATCGATGACAAGTCGTTCAACCAGGGCACCTGGGAAGGCATCAAGGCCTATTGCGACGCCAACGGAAAGACATACAACTACTACCAGCCCTCCGGCCAGTCCACAGAGCTCTATCTGGAAAAGATTGAGCAGGCCGTGGCCGATGGCGCCAAGGTCATCGTCACCCCCGGCTTCCTGTTCGAGGTGCCGATCTTCAACGCCCAGGACATGTACCCGGACGTGAAGTTCATCCTGATCGACGGCAACCCGCACAACGCGGACTACT
>JAVBTW010000062.1:0-5080 GCA_031555975.1 Eubacteriales bacterium | reverse complement strand
ATTTGGATGGAGTCCATTTTCGTCAATTCAAACAAGAGAGTCTCTCCTTCCCGGCTGGCGGCTGCGCCGCATGCAGTTCGCTCCGCGGTGTTCAAACGCTGCGTTTGCCGCGAATTTAGAAATCATCATCAAGGAGGTCGTCGTCCAGCGCCAAATCGTCGAAGTCGAAGCTTTCAGCGTCCGCCGGCTCTTCCTCATCCTCGAACACTTCCTCCATGCTGATGGCGATGTCGTCTTTGATGCCATCGATGGCCAGGTTTGTGTCCTCGTCGAGCTCGCGGATCTCGATGACCTGCTTGTCTTCTGACAGGACGCGGATGTCCAGAGACAGCGACTGCAACTCCTTGATCAGCACCTTGAACGACTCCGGCACACCCGGATCGGGGATGTTCTCGCCCTTGACGATGGCCTCATAGGTCTTCACGCGGCCCACCACGTCGTCGGACTTCACGGTCAGGATCTCCTGCAGCACGTGCGCCGCGCCGTAAGCTTCGAGGGCCCAAACCTCCATTTCGCCAAAGCGCTGGCCGCCGAACTGAGCCTTGCCGCCGAGGGGCTGCTGGGTCACCAGGCTGTACGGGCCGGTGGAGCGCGCATGGATCTTGTCATCGACGAGGTGATGCAGTTTCAGCATGTACATGTAGCCCACGGTGACCGGGTTGTCAAACGGATCGCCAGTGCGGCCATCAAAGACCTTCAATTTGCCGTCGCGGTTGATGCCGCACTCGCCAAACTGGATTGCGGGACGTCCGTCGGGCCTGAACAGGTCCTCATTGAACACATTGCCCGCGGCCTCCAGGCAGTCCATGATGTCAATCTCGGACGCGCCGTCAAAGACCGGCGTGGCCACATGCCAGCCCAAAGCCTTCGCGGCCAAACCAAGGTGAACCTCAAGCACCTGACCGATGTTCATTCGGCTCGGCACACCCAGCGGATTCAGCACGATGTCCAGCGGGGTGCCGTCCGGCAGGAAAGGCATGTCCTCCTCGGGCAGAATGCGCGACACGACACCCTTGTTGCCGTGGCGGCCCGCCATTTTGTCGCCCACGCTGATCTTTCTTTTCTGCGCGATGTACACGCGCACCATCTGGTTGACGCCCGGGGACAGTTCGTCCTTGTTCTCGCGGGTAAACACTTTCACGTCCACCACGATGCCGAACTCGCCATGAGGCACCTTCAAGGAGGTATCTCTGACTTCGCGGGCCTTGTCGCCGAAAATGGCGCGCAGCAGCCGCTCCTCAGCAGTCAGCTCCGTTTCGCCCTTGGGCGTCACCTTGCCGACCAGAATGTCATTGGCGCGCACCTCCGCGCCGATGCGGATGATGCCGCGCTCATCCAGGTCGCGCAGTGCGTCCTCGCCCACGCCGGGGATGTCACGGGTGATCTCCTCCGGCCCCAGCTTGGTATCACGGGCTTCGGACTCATACTCTTCGATGTGAATCGAGGTGTACACATCGTCCTTGACCAACCGCTCGCTGATCAGGATGGCGTCCTCGTAGTTGTAGCCCTCCCAGGTCATGAACCCGATGAGCACATTTCTGCCCAGCGCAATCTCGCCCTCGTCCGTAGACGGTCCGTCGGCAATCACCTGCTTGTAGCCAATCTTCTCGCCCGGCGCCACGATGGGGTGCTGGTTGATGCAGGTGCCCTGGTTGGATCGCGCGAACTTTGAGAGGCGGTAGGCCTGTTCTTTTCCGTCGTCCTGCTTGACGACGACCTCATCTGCGGTCACGCGGGTTACGGTGCCCGCGCCTTTGGACAGGGTCACGACGCCGGAGTCGCAGGCGGCTTTGAATTCAATGCCCGTACCCACGATGGGCGCTTCCGGAATCAGCAGCGGCACGGCCTGACGCTGCATGTTCGAACCCATCAGCGCGCGGTTGGCGTCGTCGTTCTCGAGGAACGGAATCATGCCCGTGGCAACGGAGATGAGCTGGCGCGGACTGACGTCAATGTAGTCAACATCGCTGCGGTCCACCTCGATGATCTCCTCGCGCCGACGCACGGTGACGCGCTCCTTCTCAAAAGAGCCGTCGTCGTTCAGCATCTCGTTGGCCTGGGCGATGGTGTACTGATCCTCTTCATCCGCGGTCATGTACACAACTTCGTTCGTGGCGCAGTGGGTTTTGGGATCGATGTGCCGATATGGCGCCTCCATGAACCCATACTCGTTGATGCGGGCATAGGTCGCCAACGAACCGATCAGGCCAATGTTCGGGCCTTCAGGCGTCTCGATGGGACAGATGCGGCCGTAATGCGAATAGTGAACGTCGCGGACGGCAAAGGACGCGCGGTCGCGGTTCAGACCGCCCGGACCCAGTGCTGAAAGGCGGCGCTTGTGGGTCAGCTCTGCCAGCGGGTTCGGCTGGTCCATGAACTGGGACAGCTGGGAGGATCCGAAGAACTCTTTGATGGCCGCGGACACAGGCCGGATGTTGATCAGGTCCTGCGGGCGGACCTTATCCAGATCCTGAATCGCCATGCGCTCCTTGACGACGCGCTCCAAGCGGCTGAGGCCGACGCGGATCTGGTTTTGCAACAGCTCACCCACCGAGCGCAGGCGGCGGTTGCCCAGATGGTCAATATCGTCGATCTCACCCACGCCGTGGAACAGGCCGACCTGGTAGCTGGCTGACGCCACGATGTCGTCAATCAGAATGTACTTGGGGATCAGCTTGCCCTTGTTCTCTTCGATGGCCTGATTCAGCGCGATGCCGTCTTCCTTGCACTGCGCGATCACGGCCTGCAACGCGGTCATGTGAACGCGCTCTTTCAGCGGCTGCTTTTCCGGGTTGTACTGGGCGTACAACTCGGGCTCGCAGTCCTTCATGTAGGCGTCAAAGTCCACAAAGTTGTTGCCCATGACGCGTAGGTCATAGCCGTCCACGGTGATCGACACCGAATTCAGGCCCGCATCCTGGATGGCAACCGCGTTTTCGCGGGAGATGGTCTCGCCCTTTGCGCACAGCACTTCGCCGGTCGAGGGATGCACGATGTCCTCGGCGGCCACGCGGCCGCGAATGCGGCTGGCAATGGCGAGCTTTTTGTTGAACTTATAGCGGCCCACGCGGGCCAGGTCGTACCGCTTGGGATCAAAGAACAGCGAATGCAGCAGGTTCGTCGCGCTGTCGACAGACGGCGGCTCGCCCGGGCGCAGCTTGTTGTAAATCTCGATCAGCGCCTGTTCGCGCCGTGTCTTGATGCGCTCCGAGCGGTCCTCTGCGGAGGCGTCGCGGGCGATGGTGGCCGCCACGCGCTCGTCGTTGCCGAACATGTCAACGAGCGTGGTGTCAGACTCATACCCAAGCGCACGCAGCAGCACAGTCAAGGGCAGCTTGCGGGCGCGGTCAATGCGCGCATACAACACGCCGTTGCTGTCCGTCTCATATTCAATCCACGCGCCTCGGTTGGGGATCATGGTGCACGAATACAGGTTGTTGCCGGATTTATCGATGGTCTTGGCATAATAGACGCCCGGGGAACGCACAAGCTGGGAAACGATGACGCGCTCCGCGCCGTTGATGATGAAGGTTCCGTACTCCGTCATGAGCGGAAAATCACCCATGAACACTTCGGACTCCTTGATTTCGTGGGTCTCGGTGTTGGTCAGCCTGACCGTCACCTTCAGCGGCGCGGCATAGGTCGAGTCGCGCTCCTTGCATTTTTCGACGGTGTACTTGGGCGCATCATCCAAGTTGTAGTCGATGAACTCCAGAATGAGGCTCTCCGAATAGTCGGTGATGGGCGACACATCGCGCAGCACCTCGCGCAGGTCCTCCTTCAGGAACCGTTGATAGGAGTTCTTTTGGATCTCAATCAGGTCGGGTACGGGTAGCGTCTCCGTGATGCGGGCGAACGACATGCGCGTGCGCTTACCGTTGTGAACCGCATGTTCGTGACACACTTGCTTCTTGTTCTCCATGTAGCCGTGTCCCCTCCTTAGGTTGATCTCAGGTTGGTTTACCGGTTAAATTCTTGCAAATTGCCTATTGACGCCGATTTCCATTGGGTGTACAATACCAGAAACGAGCCGGAGAATACCGGCCCCACACCGGGGGGAATGGGCCGTTTTCGCAAGAAAAGCGATAACTGTGCAATTATCTATAATATCACCCTTCTTTGCGCCTGTCAATGCATTGGCGCTGATTTTTTGGGTCGTATACGCTGTTTTTCGGTCAATTTAACCGAATTCATTGCCCAATTCGTCCCTTTGCGAACGCAGTCGCCGAAAAACTGGATCGGATTTGTCTCTTTTTGCTAGCCGAAACATTGTGAGTCCGTCGCGTATATTGTGGTCAAAAACCTTCATTTTTATTTTTATATTGCAAGTTTTCCTTCAATGCATCTTCTGAGGTCGCTGGTACGTCTTAACAGGGAACAAAAAAAGGCGGATCTGGCGGTCTGCGCAGGTCATTCGAGGGGGTACATCTGATGAGGAAAAAATGGGTCTGCCTGGTTGCGATGGCTCTTGCGCTGATGCTGCCGTTGCGGGCGCTGGCGCTGAACTATTATTGGATTGACGACAGCGATGTGCGGCGCCTGACGCGCACGGAGTTGAGCGAATACACAAAAGAGGATCTGGGTTACATCCGAAATGAAATCCTGGCGCGGCACGGATACCCGTTCAAAACGCAGAAGTATGCGGACTACTTTGCGAGTCAGGATTGGTATGCGCGAAACGATGGATTCAGTTTCGATCTGTTGTCCCAGGCAGAGTCGCGCAATGTGGAACTCATCAAGCAGATGGAAGCGGAGTACGACGAAGGCACGGATGAGCGCGGCGTTGCGATGGGCGATGATTACTACATCGCCGACAGCGACGTGCGGCTGCTCACCAAGTCGGAACTGCGCCAGTATTCGCTGGATGACCTGGGCTATATCAGGAACGAGATCCTGGCGCGACACGGATATCCGTTTAAGACCGAAAAGTATCGCGCGTATTTTGAGAACCTGTGGTGGTATGAACGGAATGCCTATTTTGACTACAACACGCTGAGTTCGACCGAGAGCCGGAACGTGGAACTGGTCAAGAAAATCGAGCAAGAGAAGTCGAATTAGCGGTTAACCCACGCCTTCCCCT
>JAVBTW010000146.1:0-7275 GCA_031555975.1 Eubacteriales bacterium | reverse complement strand
ATGATCTTGCCATCTTTGAACACAAACCGGATGTTTTCGAAGGTGAACCCCTCGAAAACAGACGGCGTGTTGTAGCAGAGCGTGCCGTTGATGCTGTCGCGGACCGGCGCGGTAAAGATCTCACCGTCGGGGATGTTCATCTCACCCGCGCAGCCCACGGTGGGGATGCCCTTGATGGAGAATGTGAGGTCCGTGCCCGGCCCCACGATGCGCACGGTCTCGGTCTTGTCCATCCGGGCAATCAGCGCCTCCATGGCGCGGCCCATCTTGCCGTAATCCAGGTTGCACACGTCGAAGTAGAAGTCCTCGAACGCCTCTGTGGACATGCCGGCGAGCTGCGCCATGGACGGTGACGGATAGCGCAATACACACCATTTTTTCTTAATGCGGATCTTGTCATGCACGGGCATGGCGACACGCATCGAGTACAGCGCGTTCTGAGAAACAGGCACGTCGGCGGCCGCATACTTGTTGTCGCCTGAGCGTACGCCGATGTAGGCGTCCATTTGGGCCATCAGGTTGGCTTCATTTTCTGCCCAGATGTCCGCCTGCGCGTCGCTGAGGCCCATCAGAAGTGCGCGGTTGACCGCCATTTCTTTGATCCAAACGAAAGGCAGACCGCCCGCCTTGTAGGCGGCCTCGACCAATGCAGTGACCAGCGGGGCCTCGTATCCATAGTTTTCGATGAGCAACTTTTCTCCCGGTTTGAGCCGGACGGAATTGTTGACCAGGTTGTGCGCCAGCGTCTGTACGCGGGGATCTCTCATGGTTGATATGCTCCCTTCATGTGTTGTGGATATAAAGCTATTATACCCCGCAGCCGGTGCAAGAATCAATGCTTTCTTCAGCAGTGGTTTTGTGGTATGATATACGGTACCGTTACCCTCATACAAAGGAGAGAACACCCATGCCCCTCAGTGCCTTTTCGGACCGGTTCGCCGCCTATGATGTGACGCCGGTGGAGAACCTGTTCCTGCTGGAATACATGCCCCACGCGCCCGCAGACTATGTGCGCGTCTATCTGTACGGGTTGATGCAGTGCCATCACCCGGACGCGGACGCCACGCTTGACGGGCTGGCAAGGGTGCTGGCGTTGAAGCCCGACCAGGTGCTGGCGGCGTTTCGATACTGGGAGCAGAAGGGCCTGGTGGTCGGCATCTCGGACAATCCGCCCCAGTTCCGCTACGAAAACGTGCGCACCGCCATGGTGAACGAGACCGGCGCGGACCCGCAGGGCGCATATCAGTACAAGGAATTCAACAACCAACTGCAGGCCATGTTGGGCCTGCTTCACCCTCAACAGTTTCAAAAGGCCATGGAGTGGGTAGAAGACCTCAAGCTGCCGCCGGACGTGGTGCTGGCCATCGTACGTGAAAAACTGGACCAGCTCACCGAGGGCGGCGCGAGGAAACGCTCGCTGCCGTACCTGTTCAAGGCGTTCGAAACCAGCGCCATGGAGTTTGCCGAGCGCGGCATCAAGACGCGCGACGCCGCCATGAAAGAGCTGTCCCGGGGCAAGCCGGGCTACAGACTGGCGATGAAGGTGCTGGACTACTATAACCTGCGACGAAGCCCCACCACAGCAGAAGTGGAGCTGGCAGAAAAATGGCTTGGCGCCTGGAAGATGGACGATAAGGCGATCATGGCGGGCCTCAAGCAGACCGCCAATGCAGCCAACCCCTCATTCGCATACCTCGACCGCATCCTGGAGCGTCATGTCGCGCCCGATGGCGACGCAGCCCGACAGATTGAGCGCAGCAGACAGCTGTTCGAACTCACCAAGCAACTGCTGACGGAACTGGGCGAGGGCTCCAGAGGTCCGTCCACCGATCAGCTTGCCCAAGTACAGGCGTGGCTGGATCAGGGATTTGAGCCTGGTGTGCTGGTGCGCGCCGCCGTCAGGTGCAGCCGCAGCGGGCGCCACGCGTTTGAGCAGTTGGAATTGGAGATCGGAAAATGGGGCCAGTTGGGCATCACCACCGACGAAAAGGCCGAGGCGCACAACCAGCAATTGTCTGAACTGCGCACCTTGGCAACGGAGGTGTTCAGCCGCGCAGGCATCGACCGGCGGCCCACCGAGGCCGATCTGAGCCAGCTGCGCGAATGGCTCAAACGCGCGCCCTCAGAACTCATCTTGTACGCCGCCGAATGCGCCAATGGGTTGAAGCTGCCCACCCGCGCAATGGCGAAAAACTTGGGCGACTGGGCCGCAAAGGGCATCATAGACGTAGCCGCCGCGCAAGCCGAAAGAAAGGCGCGCACCCCCATGCCGCGCGAACCGAAGTCCGCGCAGCCGCCCAAGCATGACGCACAGAACTACAAGCAGCGCAGCTACAGCCCCGACTTCTTCGATTCATTCTTCGCGGATCTGAGCAAAAAGCCTGAGGACGGTGACCAGCCATGACCGACATTGAGCGCCGATTGGCACAGGAATATGAACAAAAGCGCCAGGAAGCCGAGCGGCAAAGAGATGACCGCCTGCGCGCCGTGCTGGCCCACGATCCCGAAATCGGTGTGTTGCAGGATGCCCAGCGCCGCAGGTTCGCGAAAGCCACCCGCGACATGATGGCGGACCGCGCAAACACCGACGCTATCACCTTGGCGCTCAAGCGCGACATCCAGGCCATGCAGACGGAGATCGAGCAAAGGCTCCGCGCGCTCCGCCTTCCGGCAGACGAACTGGAAGTGCACTACGGATGCAAAAAATGCAGCGATACCGGATACCTGGGTGAGTTTGGCGGCGAAGTCTGCGCGTGCCGCAGGCTGCGCAAGGTTCAATTGATGCGCGAACAAAGCGGGATTGCGAACGCGATGGACCAGACCTTCGCCACATTTGACCGCGCCGCATTCCCGACCCAAGCGCAGTTTGATCACGCGCTGGCCGCAAAGAAACTGTGCGAACGATACGCAGACACGCTCCTGCAAGGCGCAAAACTGAACCTGGTGCTGATGGGCGAGAGCGGGCTTGGCAAGACGTTCCTGCTGAACTGTGTGGCGGACAGCGCGATTCAACACGGCATACCCGCGATGGTTGTGACCGCGTTCCATATGTTGGGCGCCATGCGAGACTATCATTTCGGCAACACAGCCGATGGCAGCTTATTGGAACAGATGATGCGATGCGAACTGCTGTTGATCGATGACCTGGGCTCAGAGCCGATGCTGCGCAACATCACGGTCGAGTATCTTTTCATGCTGCTGAACGAGCGCATGACGCGCCGCCTGCACACGGTCATCGCGACCAACTTGACGCCTGGGGAACTGCAGAATCGCTACAACGAACGCGTCGTATCGCGGCTGATGGACCGGACGGCGGGCGAACTGATCCTGCTCACGGGATCGGATCTGCGGTATACGAAGCGATGACCGCGAGAGAAGCCATCCTGTTGCGGCTAAGCGAATTGGGCATTGCGTTTGACCTGGTGGAACATGCGCCGGTGCGCTGCATTGAGGACTGCCGGTGGGCCGAGGCGCGGTTGGGCGGCCTGGTGCCCAAAAATCTCTTCCTGACTCCGCGCAACCGCAGCGAATTTACGCTGTTGATGGTGCGTCCGGAGGCGGTTTTTCGCACGTCGGACGTGTCAAAGCAGCTTGGCTCACCACGGCTGTCCTTTGCGGAGGGCGCTGACTTGGCGCGCCTCCTGCACACCTACGCCGGCGCGCTCAGCCCCATGGGCCTGCTTTTCTCCGAGGCGAGGGACGTTCGCCTGGCGGTCGATGCCAGGTTGTGCGACGAACCAAGGCTGCTTTTTCATCCCAATGATCACAGCGCCACGCTGGCCATGCGCAGCGCCGATTTCTTCGGCCGGTTCCTGCCCGCGACGGGACACGAACCGGCGTATATCCACATTGCAACGCCCGCACTCTGACTTTCCACTCGAAGCGTGAGGCGAACAACCGCCGGGACGCCACCGTGGGTTAAGCCCTAACTGTAATCTCTACACGGCCGCATCTCTCCGTTGCACCAGCATTCCCTGGGGCGCTTGACGCACAGGATCAGATTGCCGCAGCGGTCCACGTCCACGATACTCAGTTCGATTCCTTTCAGATCGCAGGGCGGCGCGCACTGACGGCGCCTGCAAGCATCACATCGGCCGCAATGACAGAGCGGCGGCACACAGCAGGGGTTCAGCCGCTTGGCGCATGTAAGCTCGCAAGGAGAACCACAGACGGGCGGGCAGGGTGGAGGGCAGCACGGATCGCAGCACGGCCTGTTGAACGTCGGATACAGACTCGGCACAAGCGGGACCCGATTATATGAGGACCAGTTGGTCATAATGCATCCATCCTTTCTGGGGGATGATACACATTATGAGTGGCGCTGAGAAGGGGTGCGGGATGCACAAAAGGGACGGAGGCTCGGTTGCCTTCGTCCCTTTTGTGTGCACAGCTTGTGCAGGGTGCTCCGCCGGTCTGTATTAAGCCGCCTTGGGCCCAGCGTCCTTGATCGCGTTTTGGGGCTTTTTCTTCTGGATGCTGCCCCATGCATGCATCACAAGGGCGACAGCGATGACGCCATAACTGATGAACACTCGGAAGTATTCGCCGATCGCCGCGTCGCCAAATACGTTCTTGCCCGCAGGCGGCGCCACAATAAACAGCATGTGGAACAGGATGCACCCCAACAGCGCCTGCGCATTCGTCGCGCGCACAATGCTCGCGCCGCCAACCAGGATCGCCGCGCCGGCATACAGCCCCACCTGCTCATGCGCGCCGTAGGTTTGCAAACTGCCCATGTTCTGCACAAAGATCAGCTGGCCCCAGCCCGCAAGCACCGTCGAGAAGATGATCGCAATCAGGCGCGTCTTGTTGACATTGATGCCCGCCGCGTTCGCCACGGTGCCGCTCTGACCCACAGCGCGGAAGTTCTGGCCCAGCTTCGTTCGCATGATCCCTGTGTTAAACGCACAAATGAGCCCGACCACCAGGAATGTGATCATCGGCACATTCACCATCGAGAACCATTCCTTGACAATCGGCAGTTGGATCAGCGCACAACCCACCGCGGCGATGCCGAGGTTCATGCCGAGTTGCTTCTTGCTCACCTTCTTCAGTGCGTACATCAGCAACGTGATCACCGCCAGCGTCCCCATCACCACATACAGCGCGGGCTCAAATCTGAGCTTCCAGATGTTGTCCAACGCGTACATGATGCCTGTGGGCTTTAGGTCCAGCGTGTTCGCGATGCCTGTACTGCCTTTGATCACCAAATTCGGCGCATGCATCTGGATCAGGTTACCGAAGATGAACAGGAACAGCAGCTGATACAGGCCGTTCGCAAAGTAGCCAAGGATCATCGAACCGATCATCTCTTGACCCTTCATTTGGTTCAGCAGTTTGCCGATCAGGTATCCGAATAGCGTTGCGATCGGCAGCGTCAGCGCGGCAGCGGTCAGAAAACCCTGGATGCCCGGAATCTGCCACTCCAGCACCCACAGGATCGCAATCTGCGCCGCCATTGCGCCGATGGTGATCGCAAAGTTGATGCCCATGCCCGCGACAATCGGGATGATCAGTGCCAGCACGATGAACGCATTGCGCGTCAACCGGCCCATCAGCTCAAACATCATATACGGAACCGTATAGCCCGAGAACGCGAAGCACACAACGCACAGCACCACGAACATGATCGTCACCGCGTTTCGGCCGATCAAACTCCTGAGGGAAAACTTATTGTCACGCACGCGACCCACCTCCCGACTTCGTCAGCGCATACAGGATGATACCGTTTGACACCAGGATGCGCATGGTCTCAGCGATCGTGGACCCCGGCACCAGCGCGTTCGCCACAGGCATGCCCAGCGTCAGTACGCCCTGGAACAGGAACGTGCCGACAAGCACATGGCTGATCTTAGCGCGGGACGTGGTCGCGCCGCCGATCAGAATGGCGGATGCAGCAACCAAGCCCAGTGTGCGCGGATGCGTATACAACTGCAGGAAACCAAAGCTCTGGCTGTACACCAGAATGCCCACAGCGCCCAGCATCGTCGAGAACGTGGTGCCGATGATGCGCATGCGGTCCACGTTGATGCCGGTGGCCTCCGCGAACCGCGGGTTGTTGCCCGCCGCCGCCATCGCAACGCCGGTCTTGGAACGGGTAAACAGCCATACGATGACGCAGCACAAGATCATGAACAGGATCAAGCCCGTCGGAATGGTGATGCCGAATGCGGTGAACCGCAAGAAGTCGTCCAGGATGTGCTGGAACGCGGGTTCGAGGCTCGCGGTTTGCCGAAGGCCCGTGCCGAGCGGCCAGCGCAGCACCAGAGACTGGAACGGCAACACCAGCCACGCGATGCACATCAGCGACACGATCGAGAACCCGACGTAGGTCGTGACCGCCATCTCGTTGCCCTTGAGCCGGTTCAGCAACAGACCGTACAGATAGCCGAGCACCGCCGAAATCGCGAGGCCCACCAGGATCGCGAACACGAACCCCCACAACCCGGAAAAGCCAAACTCGATGCACAGCAGGCCGCCGAGCAGGCCGCCCACAATGCCCAGCGGAAGGCCCAGGTTCAGGCTGATGCCGCACGGGATCGCCGGCACCATGGCCAGCACCATCACGCTGTTCATGCCCATGCGTACGATGGTATTCGACAGCAACGCGGTGATCGACAAGTCAAACAGCACGCTCATCACGCACAGCAGCACGAAGAACCCGCCGATGATCAGCCGCGGGATCCCCAGCGCCTTCACGATGGGCGCGTAGAACCACACCAACAGCGCCAGGATCACCAGACCGATGCCGATCGTAATCAGGCTCATGCCATGGCGCATGATCAGCGCGGTTGTGGCATCGTTGCCCAGCGCCGGCAGGCCGTTTGCGGCGGCGAGCCGATCGTATTCCATCTTGAAGGTGTCGCCGCCGGTGTACACGAGGTCCAGCAGCATCGGCTTGAGTTGCGTCAGCGCGGCGTCATCCAGCACGGGATACACGCCCTTCAGCGCACCCGCCACGCTTTGGTATTGCTCGTCCACGACGCCCTGCAACCGTTGCATTTCCGCAGTGGCCTGGAATCCGGACAGGTCGATGACCGGCTCCTCTTCCACGGGCAGACTCAAGTCGTCCATGGACACTTCTCCGCCTTCTTCGGTGGCGGGCGGCGCTTCCTCCACGGGCGCGGTTTCCGGGGACTGCGCCTCTTCAATGACGACCTTGTCCTTGTTTTTCTCCACGTATTCCGCCAGTGCGCGCGCCTCTTCGGCGGCATATTCGATCTGCGCGGTGCGCAGCGCCGTTGCAGCTGCGGCCAGCGGCGCCGTGTCTACGGT
>JAVBTW010000280.1:0-3090 GCA_031555975.1 Eubacteriales bacterium | reverse complement strand
CGCGTATAGCATGATGCCATCGCGCTGGACGTCCACCGGAACAAGTCCGATCCCTTGTGCGCCGTCCACCAGATAAACGACGCCCAGCCGCCTCGCCACGTCACCCACCGCGCGGACGGGCTGGATGACCCCAGTGACATTGCTGGCCTGGGTCAGGGCGATGAGCCGCGTGGTGGGCTTTGCGGCGCTTTGAATCTTCTGTGGATCCACGCGACCATCTGGCTCCGGTTCGATCAACGTCAGGTCAATCTGACCACGCAGCCGCAGCCCCTCCAGAACCCGCAGCACGGAGTTGTGTTCAATGAGACTGGTAATCACATGGTCGCCCTTGTGCAGCGCGCCCTTGATGCCCAGATTCAGCGCATCGGTGCAGTTGAAAGCAAACATAACGTCGAAGGGGTCCGATGCGCTGATCATCTTTGCCAATGCCTCGCGGCAGTCGATCATGGTCCGCGCACCCGCGAGCGCGCGCCGATGGCCCGAGCGGCCGGGATTGCCATTGTCGTCAGTCATCGCCTGATGAACGGCCCTGAGCACCGCGTCCGGCTTGGGATGGCTGGTGGCCGCGTTGTCGAAATAGACCTCCACTTGCACACTCACTCCAATCTTCATCAGGAACGCAAACAAGCGCTCCGTCGTACACTATATGGAGAAGCCATTTTGGCTATGCGAAGAGAGGGAAGGCATCATGAACGACCAGTATTTTGGCATTGCCGCGTTTCGGTCCCGGCAGCAGGTCATGCGCTATGAGGGTATTTTGCGTCGAGCGGGCGTGAACGTGCGCGTCATTTCCACGCCCCGCGACGTGGCAATCGGTTGCGGCTTGTCGGTGCAGTTTGACATGGGCGACATCAGAACCGTGCAGCAGGTGCTGGGCGGGCGGCCTGCGAACATGATCGGCGTGTATAGCGTGGACCGGACCGGCGGCGGCAGACCGAGGCTGACGGCGCTTTCAATGTAGAAAATATAACATATGGCTGGTTTCGTTACTTTGGCGAAGGGTGTATAATAGGGTACACTGTCCGAATCGTGCCCATGTGGGTCATCCTGTGCGCGGCGAAGGATCTTCCGGATCGGGAAACGGACCCTTCGCTGAACCCAGGATGACCGACAGCGGACGATCGGTCGTGATGACCCTGTTAAAATGAATCAGCATGCATACAACGAGAGCCATATGAAAGGAGCCTGGTGTCATGGATGCAGCGAAAGCCCGGAAGGTGCTGGACGCACTGCAACGGTTGTATCCGGACGCGAAGGCGGAATTGAACTTTCACAATCCTTTCGAGGTGTTGATCGCCACCATACTGGCCGCACAGTGCACGGACGCCCGCGTAAACAAGGTCACATCAAAGCTGTTTCCCGCCTACCCGGACGCGCATGCCATGTCACAGCTCACCCCGGAGGCATTGGAGCCGTGGATCAGGGAATGCGGCCTGTATCACAATAAAGCCAAGAACATCGTGGCCACCTGCAATGCGCTGGTGGAGCGGCATGGCGGACAGGTCCCACCCACGCGAGCGGAAATGATGGCCCTGCCTGGCGTGGGACAAAAGACCGCGGGTGTGGTATTGCTCGCAGCGTTCGGCGACGACCAGATCCCGGTGGACACCCATGTGTTCCGCGTATCCAACCGCATCGGACTGGCCCGGGCGGACACACCTGAAAAGGTCGAGTTGCAACTACAGCATCTGATCCCCAAGGACCGTTGGTCGCTTTCGCATCACTTGCTGATCTGGCACGGACGCAGGTGCTGCAGCGCCTTCAAGCCCGCTTGTATACGCTGTCCATTGAGCGCGGACAAGCTATGTGAAAACGAACCATAAAGGAGACCATCATGTCATTATTCGTAGACATCATTGCCATCAACTGCAAGGCCGGCAACGGCGGCAACGGGTGTGTGGCGTTCCACAGAGAAAAATTCGTGCAGCAAGGTGGCCCGGACGGCGGAGACGGCGGGCGCGGCGGCGACATCGCGTTTGAGGCGTCTGAGCGCATGCACACGCTGATGGATTTTCGATACAACCGCAGTTTTACAGCCGACAATGGCGCAGACGGCATGGGCAACATGAAAACAGGCAGGTCCGGCAACCCCATCACCATCATGGTACCAAGGGGCACCGTTGTGCGGGACAAGCAGACGGGAAAAGTGCTGCTGGACTTGTACGTCGCGGGCGAACGCAAGGTACTGCTCCGGGGCGGCAACGGCGGCTGGGGCAACAACCACTTTGCCACGCCCACCCGCCAAGCGCCCAACTTCGCCAAGCCCGGCGAAAAGACCGAGCCGCGCGAACTGTTGCTGGAGCTGAAATCGATCGCGGATGTGGGCCTGGTGGGTTTCCCGAACGTAGGTAAGTCGACGATCCTCAGCGTCGTCACCGATGCCAAGCCTAAGATCGCCAACTATCATTTCACGACGCTGCAGCCGAACCTGGGTATCGTCAAGCAAGACGAGGACAGCTTCGTGGTGGCGGACATCCCCGGACTGATCGAAGGCGCAAGCGCCGGAGTCGGATTGGGCCACGACTTCCTGCGCCATGTCGAGCGCACGCGCATGCTGGTGCATGTGCTGGACATCTCAGGCAGCGAGGGCCGCGATCCGCTGGAAGACTATGATGCCATCATGCAGGAGCTGGAGGCGTATGGGGATCTGGCCAACCGTCCGATGGTGGTTGCGGCCAACAAGATGGATCTGTGCGAGGACGAATCAAACCTGGACCGGCTGAAGGAAAAACTGAAGGGCAAAGACATTTCCGTATTTCCCATCTCCGCGGCCACGCGCCAGGGCTTGACGCCGCTGTTGCGCGAAGTGGTGTCGATGCTGCGCGAACTGCCGGAGGTGGAACCGTTCCTGGAAGAAGAACTCGTCCTCGAGATGCCGAACGAGCCGTTTACCGTCGAGCTGGACAATGGCGTCTATCGGGTCACCGGCCCGTCTGTCGACAAGCTGATCGGCTCGGTGAACTTCGGCGACGAGCAATCGCTGAACTGGTTCCACCAGACGCTGCGCAAGTGGGGGATCATCGACGCGCTGCGCGAGGCGGGCGCTTGCGAAGGTTCCACTGTGGCGCTGAACGATGTTGAGTTTGACTT
>JAVBTW010000073.1:0-6111 GCA_031555975.1 Eubacteriales bacterium | reverse complement strand
AGTTTGACGCCTGGGAAGGCAAGGACGACATTCTGCCCAGCGTGTTGGCCAACGGCACCTACAAGGGGCACACCTACGGCCTGGGCTATTCAGTGACGCCCTATGTGTTCGCGTACCGCAAGGACTTGTTCGAAGCCGCGGGCCTGGACCCCGAGCAGGCACCTCAGACCTGGGAACAGCTGGCCGACTACGCGCGCAAACTGACCGTCAAGACGGGCGACGAAATCACGCAGTCCGGTTTCTGCTTCCCCCAGACCGGCGGCAACATGGTCGAGTATGACGTGTTCGTGTTCGGCAACGGCGGCAAGTTCATGGACGCCGATTCCAACCCGACATTGGACGGCGCGGCGCAGCTGGAGGCGCTGAACTTCCTCTCCGGCCTGCTGCCGGACGTCAACATGGTTTACTCCAACAGCGAGACGAACCCATTCGTCAAGGGCTTGGCGGCCATGACGCTGATCAACAACGTGGCGCTGACCAGCATGCTGCAGGACCCGGAATATGAAGGCAAGGTCGGCGTGGCGCTGCCGCCCAACAACGGCGTGAAGGGCACCTTCAGCGGCTGCAACATGCTGTTCATTGGCCGCGACTGCAAGGCGCCCGATCAGGCGTTCAAGTTCATTGAGTTCGCGCTGAGCAAGGAATCCACATTGGAGCGCGCCAAGCAGCTGCGCATTCCGGTCACCCGGGCCTCACTGCAGCCGGACTTTGCGGCACTGGACCCGTACAACGCAGCGCGCTCTGAGTGCGTGGAAAACGGCACCGGTATGCCCCGCGCGACCTGGGCCACCACGTTCCAGCGCATCCGCAACGAGCTGGTGCAGAACGTGCTGTTCGGCGGCGCGGACGCGCAAGCGACATTGATAAAGGCGCAGGAAGACCTGCTGTTCGAGATCGAAGGATAAGGATAGGGGCCATTCTATTGAATCACCGTTATTCCAAGCAGGACAGGAGGGCGGCATGGGTGATGCTCATGCCGTTCCTCGCGTTCTTCGCGCTGTTCATCGTCTACCCGCTGTTGGTGAACCTGTATCACAGTTTCACCAACTACAACCTGTCAAGCGACTACAAGTGGGTGGCGCTGCGCAATTACGAGCGGCTGTTCCAAGACCGCGTGTTTCTCAAATCTCTGAGCAACACGTCGGTCTTTGCGGCGTTCAGCATTGTCTCGCTCACATCGCTCGGTTTTCTGACGGCTGCCGCGCTGAATCGGACCACGCGTGGCGTGAAGTGGCTTCGGATGCTGTTTTTGTATCCCTATGCCACATCCATGACCGCCGTGTCCATGGTCTGGTTGATGATGTTCGACCCGCTCACCGGTTTTCTGAACAAGATCCTGCACTTTTTCGGGTTTGCGGCGTCGAACTTTCTGTTTGACGAGGCGATGGCGCTGCCGCTGATGATCTTCGTCAACGTCTGGAAGAACATCGGATACTGCATGCTGATCTATCTGGCGGGCATGCAGGCCATTCCGACGGACATCTACGAGGCGGCCACCGTGGACGGCGCGTCTGAGATGAAAAAGCTTCTGCATGTGACGCTGCCGATGATCCGGCAGGTGGCGTTCTTTGTGCTGGTGACCACCACCGTCGAGGCGTTCAAGACGTTTGAGCAGGTGCAGGTCATGACCCGGGGCGACCCGCTCAATGCCACCACGACCATCGTGCACCAGATCTACATGCGTGGATTCAGCGAGTACAAGATGGGCTACGCATCGGCGATGGCGATGGTGCTGCTGCTGATTGTGATGGCGGTGACGCTGATTTTCAACGGCGTCAACCGACGCGGAGGGGAGGGCCAATGATGGAGGACAGGCGCAAAAAGCCGGAGCGGATGAGCAGGCTGCTGGTGGGCGCGTTCCTTGTGCTGATGTGCGCGCTGATCGGCATACCGCTCATCATGACCGTTTCGGTTTCGCTGCAGACGATGCGCGAGGTCAACGCGGCCTCGCCCGTGATCCTGCCGTCCCCTCCGCAATGGCAGAATTACCCAGCAGCGCTGACCAGCGGCAACTGGCCGCTGTACTTCAAAAACAGCGCGCTCATCACTTTGGTCACCGTCGCGATCAGCCTTGTGATCAACTCCATGTCGGGCTTTGTGTTCGCGCGCATCCCGTTTCGAGGCAGAAGCGCGCTGTTCATCGCGATTCTGATCGGCATGATGATCCCGCCCCAGGTGACGCTGATCCCTGTGTTCACGATGCTGCGCTCCGCGCCGCTGTTGGGCGGGAACGACCTTTGGGGCCAGGGGGGATCGGGGCTGTTCAACACCCATGCAGGTTTGGTGTTGCCGTTTGTTGCGGGCACGTTCGGCGTGTTCCTGTGCCGCCAGTTCTACATGGATTTTCCCGCGGAGCTGGACGACGCCGCGATGATCGATGGTTGCGGCCGGTTCCTGCAGTATGTCAGCATCTATCTGCCGCTGTCGGGGCCAGTGCTGGCATCGCTGGGCATCCTCAAGTTCACGGGCACCTGGAACGAATACACATGGCCCCTGGTCATGACCAGCGGTGAGGCCATCAAGACGGTCCAGATCGCGCTCACCTCCTTCCGGGACGAAGCGGAGATCCATTGGAACCTGCTCATGGCCGCCACGCTCGTCTGCAGCTTGCCGATCTATCTGGCATTCTTCTTTGCCCAGGACAGTTTCGTCTCGGGTCTGCTGGCGGGCAGCGTCAAAGGTTGATTGTCATACCTTGTCGCGATCTGAGATAATGGTTCCGGAATATGGGGAGGATGGTAAAAAAGATGAATCCAAATGTGCGCATCGCGACGCCAGACCGATACGACGACATGGTCGATTTTGCCAACTATGTGTTCGGCGAGGACTTTCGACAGATCGTGCCCAGGATCTATCTGGGGCATCCGGAGCTGGCCAAACAGCATTATATCGCGGAGGAAGCGAGCCGAATCAAGGGCATGGTCCTCTGCTACAGAAACGCCTTTCACATGGGCGACCGGACATTGAAACTGGCGGGCATCGGCACGGTGTCCGTTCACCCGTATGCGCGCCGCAGGGGCTATATGAAGGACGTCATGAATCAAGCAGTCGAGGACGCGCGCGCGGACGGCGTGGACCTGATGGAGTTGGGCGGCCAGCGCCAGCGGTATGAGCATTTTGGATTCACGCCCTGCGGCGCCAAGTTGACGATGACGTTGTCTGAAGGCGTCGTGCGCCGGGTTGGCAACATCGACCATAGCGCGTTTTCGATCCGCCCCCTCACGCCGGAGGCTGATGTGGTCGCGCAGTGCAAACAGCTGCATGACCAACAACCGGTGCATGCGAACCGCGATGCCGCGGACTTTATTACCATCTGCAATACCTGGGCCAATGCGCCCTACATCGTGTCGCTCGACGGCGCGTTCTTCGGGTACATCGTCGGCACGACGGACCGTGTGGCGGAGATCGTGCTCATGGACGAGACGCGCTGCGTTGAGGTTTTGTTTGCCTACATCGCGCATATGGGCAGCAAGTCGCTGTCCGTTCACCCCGCCCACTTTCAGTCCACGCTGATCGATAGGCTGAATGCCATCTGCGAGGACCGCTCCATCGCGAGTGAGTTGCAGTTCAATGTGCTGAACTACCGCAATGTGATTGAGGCGGCGCTGAGATTCGCCCACGGCCGCGTGGAGTTGATGCCGGGTGCGCTGGTATTGGACATCGAGGGACACGGGCGGTATGCGCTGACCGTTGCGCCTGAAGGCGCGACCGTTTGCGAAACCGACGCGGCGCCCGACCGCTCACTGGGTCATCTGCAGGCCATGGAATACCTGTTTTCGCCGATGACGCCGTTGGGGTGCGCGCGTGTCACTGCTTTGGAGCGCAGTTGGTTCCCGCTAATGCTGGCCGTCAGCCCACCGGATCAAGTGTAAGAGGACGGTATACGGGCCAGGCGACCGGACCTCGCGCCTAGCCGCATCGGGCAATGTCATCCACATCGCGTTGCGTGTACGCTGATCTCTGTTGCGTGCGCGCAGGTGTGCGGCAACTTGATGCGTCTAAAAGCAATCGAGACGCGTAACAGACCGTAGTCTGAAATGGAGCAAATTCAGACTACGGTCTGTATTTGCATTGCCAAAATAGACCTTGGTCTGTAATTGCGAATTGATGTGCCATACAATTATCGTTGGGTAAGGGGATTGCAAGCTTCGCTGAAAGTTCATTTTTACTGTTGCCAACGCTTTTTATGTGTGATAAACTCAACACTGTTTTTCATTGCACGAGGGATGAGTGCACTCAAAATGCATAAGCCATGCAAACAAAGGCTTTTTTTTAAATGCAAACCATGCTAAACCAGTATGAAATAGAATGGAAATGACAATTTAACAAAGGAGATGTCTGTCTGCGGTTGGGCACCGTGGGCTGATGAATGTATGATAAAGATACTGATTGTATGTTGTGACAGGCATATCAGATTGTGGTTGGAGGAAAAGATCAGGGGCAGAGGGTTTTCCTGTGAAGTGATCGATCGAGAGGATCAAGCGCCAGAAAAGGCTGCATCGGGCGCATTCAAGTTGATGGTCTGGAACCACATGAACACGGATTGGGACCACGAGTTGCTGAGAAAAGTGGTCGCGACGAGACTGCCGGTCATCTTGACTGGCGAGCCGATTGACGTGGATGAACAGTTGAACATGCTGTTAATGGGTGTCGATGACTACGTAACGATGCCTGTCCACACCATGGAACTGCTGGCGCGCGTAGAGGTAACACTGAAGCGGCATCAAGGCGCAGCGAATGCGACGTTGAGTGTCGAGGATGTCACCGTCGAGCAGAGCGACCGCATTGTGATCAAGAAAGGACGGGTCGTGCGGCTCACGCCCCGTGAATACGCGCTGTTGACGTTCCTGATGCGCAACCGCAATGTGATTTTTTCTCGCGAGCGCCTGCTGATGGAAGTCTGGAAAGCCGACGAAGAGGGAGCTTCAGAAGCGCTTGTCAAGGGGACAAGGACCGTTGATGCGCATATCCTTCGGATCCGTAAAAAGCTCGGCCTTCACAACGCGCTGCAAACGGTGTACAACGCCGGATACCGTCTGGTTGATAACGAAGCGAGGTCTGGCGAATAGCCGTGCAGCAAGAACAAGCATCCTGCGGTCCAGGGTGCTTTTTATTGTGTCTGCGGTAACAATTGATTTACAAGTGATAAAGTTACGCATTGTGTATGTGCGGTGGTTGAAACGTGAAAAATATCGCTTATAATTGGCATGTACTGCATGGATGGAGAGGAACGTGCGCATGATTGTAGTGCGTGACGCCAGTCTGAACAAGATATAGTGAGGTGGTTGGGGTGAGCCAGATCCGTTTCAGGTTTGCGCGAACAAGCGGTGTGCGGCTCATGGACCATCGCGGACAGATCAGGCGGTCTCAGCGCCAGGCAAAACAGGACGGCATTCTCAAGCAGGTTATGGATGATCGAATCAGGCTGTTAAAGCTGCGGCACGATGTGGCCTGCTCGCTCGCGATGCAGCTTTATCAGAGCAAGCACAGCGGATGTGCACTGCTGCACAGTACAAGTGCGGAGGGTTATCGCGTTTGCCGGGTTGATATGGGCGGTTCGGCGTTGTTGCTGGCTGTGCGCTGTTTTCGGCATGATGTGGAAGTGCGGTATGTGTATATGGACGGACGGGATGAGCGCGTTGCGCCCGTCATTATGCGCATTCCGCCACTGTGAGTAAACCCTGGACAAAGGAGTTGTAGGCGAATGCGGCTATGTAAATTGCGAACTAGGTCAGGTTGACAAGGCTCGTTTTACTGTGAGCCAATTGTACACATGAAACTGCAACCCCCTCAAGATCGTCGCCCTTCTCGGGTCTCTTGTGTTCGCGTCGTATGGATGGGACTGCCGCGCTCGCGTATTGTCAACGCGACAGTCCCCTGCTGACTGGGTGTGGTTCTGCTTTTAGAAATACACCTAGCAGTTGTTGGGCGTTAGCACCGCAAACCCGATGCCGGCCAGAATCGCCGTCGCGGATGCGATGGCGGCCCCGATCCAGATCGTCGTCGGAAACAGAATCGTCGCAATGATGCCGACGATCGCAACCACGAACAACAGCGCAACAATCAGAATCCTAAATACCATTTGGCACCTCCATTTGGGCCGCATTTGAT
>JAVBTW010000183.1:0-7111 GCA_031555975.1 Eubacteriales bacterium | reverse complement strand
CGGCCTCATCGACGCGGCCGCCAAGCGGTATGGAAACCAGTGCGTGGTGCTGTCCATGGACGTTAAGCGCGTGGACGGCCAATTCCGGCTCTTCGCCAAGGGCGGCAGGGAAGACACGGGCATCGACGCGCTTTCCTGGGCTGTGGACGGCGTCAGCCGCGGCGCTGGTGAACTGGTGGTCAACAGCATCGACACAGACGGGGTGAAGCGGGGTTTTGACCTTGAGATGCTGACCGAAGTCTGCGCGCGGGTGAAAGTGCCGGTCGTCGCCAGCGGCGGCGCGGGCTGCAAGGAAGATTTTTTGACCTTGTTTCGCGAGGTCCCCGGTGTGGACGCGGGCCTGGCAGCATCGATTTTCCACCGACGCGAGGTATCCATACGGGCTTTGAAGGCGTACCTGACCGAGCACGGCGTGCCGGTGCGGCAGTAAGGAGGTAGACCCCATGTTCGATCAACTCAAATTTGATGCAGCCGGACTGATTCCGGCGATTGTTCAGGACTATTACTCGAAGCAGGTGCTGATGCTGGCGTACATGAGCGATGAAAGCCTGCGGATTTCCATGGACGAAGGGACGACTTGCTTTTTCAGCAGAAGCCGTCAATCCCTTTGGCGCAAGGGCGCGACCAGCGGCAACCGGCAGCACATCGTGAACATCAAGGCCGACTGCGATGGTGATACGCTGCTCATCGAAGTCATCAAGGACGGACCCGCCTGTCACACGGGCGATGAATCCTGCTTTGGCGACGTCTTGATGCAGGCCGAGGAACACAACGACTTCTCCATCGACGCGCTGTATCAGCTCATCAAGGGGCGAAAGGCCAATCCCAAGGAGGGCAGTTACACCACATATCTGTTCAGCAAGGGCGTGGATAAGATCCTCAAAAAGGTGGGGGAGGAGTGCGCCGAGGTCATCATCGGCGCGAAGGGCGGCGACCGGGACGAGACGGTGTTCGAACTGAGTGATTTGATGTACCATGCGCTGGTGCTGATGGCTGAGATGGGCATAGAACCCAAGGACGTGTTTGCGTCGCTGGCATCGCGGCATGTGATCGATAAGAAGGTCAAGCAGGAAAAGATGCAGTAAGTGCCACGCAGGGGAAGGAAACATGCCACCAGAACGGCAAACCGCGCGCCACCGTGTCATCCTGAGCGCCAGCGAAGGATCTCCCTCGAAGAGCGGTCCGGTCGTCCTTTCGGCGAGAGGGACGTCGCCGGATGGCGGGGAGGTCCTTCGCTGGCGCTCAGGATGACGCGATGGGGCTGACGGCGTCACGCGTATACAGCTTCCGTTCTCTTCCCGCACTTGCACTTGCCACTGCGCCGTGGTATAATCATCATTGATATGTATGCTCATTTCCGCCCCAACGGGCGCTTTACAAAGGGGAGATGACGCGCTATGGAGAAAATGCGCACCACCGTCAAGATCGCGGGCCGCGAATATTCCATGACCAGCTATGACCCGGAAGAATATGTGCAGCGCGTCGCTGCTTATGTGGACCGCAAGATGGGCGAACTGTCGATCGCCACGCGCGTGCCGCAGAACCAGCTGGCCGTGCTGGTGGCGCTGAACATTGCAGACGACATGTTAAAGGCCCATGACGAAAATAACCGGCTCAAGCGCGAGATCGGCATCGCTCGGGAGCAGCTGGAAGTCGCAAAAACAGAGCTGGCCCAGTTGAAAGCCAAGCAAGGGAGCTAGAAGGCGCACATGATGGAGTTGCTGAGTCCGGCGGGCGACCGTGACGCGCTGATCGCGGCCGTCAGAAACGGCGCGGACGCGGTGTACCTGGGCGCGCAGGCGCTGAACGCGCGGCGCGGCGCGGGCAATTTTGACGCGGATGGCTTGACTTGGGCGGCGGACCACTGCCATGAGCGCGGTGTCCGGCTGTTTGTGACGGTCAACATCATCGTGAAGCAGCAAGAACTGGCCGTCTTGGCGGACATCGCCTGCCAGCTCGCTCATGCAGGTGTGGATGCAGCCATTGTGCAGGATTTGGGCGCGGCAACTGCGCTGCGTGAAATGGCGCCTGGACTTGAGATACATGCTAGCACGCAGATGGCGGTCCACAATCGCTACGGCGTGCAATTTTGTAGGGACATGGGTCTGGACCGGGTCGTGCTGGCGCGGGAAATGCGGGACGAAGAGATCGCGGCGTGTGCGGACGTGGGGCCTGAACTGGAAGTGTTTGCCCATGGTGCGTTGTGCGTGAGTTGCTCCGGACAGTGTCTGTTTTCCAGCCTCGTGGGCGGTCGAAGCGGCAATCGGGGTTTGTGCGCACAGCCGTGCAGGCTGCCGTACAAGCTGGACGACGCCGAAGGGTATCTGTTGTCGCCCAAGGACCTGTGCCAATTGGGCCGCTTACGCCAACTGGAATCATTGGGCGTACGCGCCATCAAGATCGAGGGCCGGTTGAAGCGGCCCGAGTACGTGGCGATTGTGACGCGCATGTACCGCGAGATGCTGGACCGTCCGCACGAGGTGACTGCGCGCGAGACGGACCTGCTCAGGCAGATCTTCAACCGCGGCGGGTTTACCGCAGGATACGGGCCGGGCTTGGTGGACAGTGAGTTGATGCACCCCGAAAAACCGAATCACTGCGGGGTTGCGGTTGGGCTGGTCGCCGATGACGGCAAGGTTCGGCTCTTGGCCGACATTTCGTCCAGGGATCAGCTGGTCATCGGCGACGAACCCGTGAAACTCAGCGGCGCTGCAGGAGAGACCGTTCGCGTTGGCGGCGTTTTTTCGAAACATGCGAAGCTGATCCGCTTGGCGGACGACACGCAATTGCGCCGTGCGCGCGCGAGCTTTGAGGGTGTAGAGCCGCCGCGTGTGCACATCACCGGCAAATTGTCTCTCCGTGTCGGCGCCCCGATGCGGCTGCGGGTGACTGACGGACGCGTCGCGGCGGAGGCCTCCGGCGGCGTCGTCGCCCCGGCGGAAAAGCGCGGCGCGGACAGGGAACGCCTCCAAGCACAACTGAAAAAAACCGGGGGCACGGTTTACGCGTTCGAAGGAATCGAGATGGATGTGGACGCGGAAGCATTCGTGCAACTGTCCGTGCTGAACGAGTTGAGACGGGATGCACTGGTCGCGCTGACCAAAGCGCGGATCGCGGCTGCGCGGCGGGTTGGAGAGTTCGTCCCGCCCGCAGTAGTACAGCCGACAAATACCCGACATCGCATGGGCGGCCCACGCGCCTGCCCGATGCTTCGCATACAGTCGCCGAATATCGCGCTGTTGCACGATGCGGCGAAGTGGATCAGGCCTGGTGTTTCATTTGAGTTGGTGTATGCGCCCGATAACATCTCGGAGCCTGGGTTGGACGCGATCACTGACGCGTCTGGCCTCATCTTGGCGCTGCCCATGGTCTCATCTGACGAGGCGCTTGACAGCCTGCTTCGTTGGACCGAGCGGCATGCGGATGCGCTAACGGGCGTCATCGCCTCCAATCCCGCTCACCTTGCCCTGAAATGGCCTGTGCGATGGGATGCCGATTTCGCACTCAACGCCGCGAACGAGTTTACCGTGGCCGAACTGCGCAAACTAGGCGCACGGCTGTATGTTCCGTCCGTCGAACTGACCGCCAGAGAGATCGAACAGTTGCCTGGTGACAAAGAGTTGATCGTTTACGGGCGGCTGCCGCTGATGCAGCTGCGCCACTGCCCGCTGAACGCGCGCCGCACAGGCATGCCGCACACGGCCTGCCACACATGCGACCAGACGGGAGGCATCGACCATGCGCGGCTCATCGACCGCAAGGGCGTCGCGTTCCCGTTGAGGCGATTAAAAACACCATCGGGCTGCATCGTGCGCGTACTGAACAGCGTCCCCATGTCGTTGATCAAGCAAGCGCAAAAACTGCCTGAAGCCGCCGCGTGGCGGATCATCCTGACCGACGAATCCAGCGAACTGTCGGAGGCCATTGTCAAAGCCTATGCCCGCGTTGCGCAGGGCGGCGATGCCCGGGAAACGGAAAACTGGCCCTGGGTGGAGGCAATCCAGTCCACCACCGGCCACTACTTCAGAGGAGTGGAATAGCCCATGCAGGAACGGAATCTGCGGGTATTGGAATACACGAAAATTTTGGAACAACTGTCCGCCTACGCCATATCGGACGCGGGCAAGCAGCGGTGTCTGCAACTGGTCCCGTCCAGCGATCCGGGCACCGTACGCATGCTTCAGCAACAGACGGAGCAGGCGTCGATGGTCATGGCCTACTGCGGCGGTTCGCCCATGGCCTACTTCACGGACATCTCGTCCAGTGTGCGCGTGGCGGCCATCGGAGGCACACTCTCCATGAAATCGCTGCTCGAAGTGGCGGAGACGCTGAGGGCGAGCCGTTCGGTGCGCGCATCACTCGTCACGGAGCGCGAGACGACGCCGCTGATCATGCAGCTGGCTTCGAACTTGACCACCAACCGGCCTCTCGAGGAGGAGATCTTCAACTCCATCCTGTCCGAGGAAGAGATTGCCGACCGCGCGAGCCCGGAGTTGTACGACATCCGGCGGCACTTGCGCATCATCAACGAAAAGATGAAGGAAAAACTGAACGCCTTCGTGCGCAACCCGAACCTGGTCAAATACCTACAGGACACCATCATCACCATGCGCAACGGGCGTTATGTGATCCCGGTCAAGGCCGAATGCAGGGGATCCGTGCCCGGCCTGATCCATGACCAGAGCGCCACGGGCCAGACGCTGTTCATCGAACCGATGGCGCTGGTGGAGGCGGGCAACGACCTGAAACAGTGGGCAGCAAAAGAGCACAAGGAGATCGAGCGCATCCTGGCCGAGCTGACCGCGCGCATCGCGCCGGACGCGGACGCGATCCTGAACAACCTGATGATTTTGTCTGAACTGGACATGATCTTCTGCAAGGCTCAACTCTCCCGCGCCATGAAGGCCGTAGAACCCAAGCTGAACACCGAGGGCCGGATCAACATCATTCGCGGGCGTCATCCGTTGATCGACCCGGATAAGGTCGTGCCGATCAACCTGTGGATGGGTGAAAAGTTCACCACGCTGGTGGTTACCGGCCCCAACACGGGCGGAAAAACTGTGACGCTCAAAACCGTAGGCCTGTTCACCCTGATGGCGCAAGCGGGGATGCAGATACCGGCGCAGCTCGGCTCTGAGCTCGCAATCTTTGATGAGGTCTTTGCCGACATCGGCGATGAACAGTCCATTGAACAGTCGCTGTCCACATTTCCGTCCCACATGACCAACATCGTCAATATCCTGCGCGACGTGACTCCGCGGTCCATGGCGCTGTTTGATGAGCTGGGCGCGGGCACGGACCCCACGGAAGGCGCGGCATTGGCAATTTCGATCCTAACACACCTGCTTTCCATGGGCGTCACGACCTTGGCGACGACCCACTACAGTGAGCTGAAGGCGTTCGCGCTGTCCAAGCCGAGGGTAGAAAACGCGTCGGTGGAGTTCGATGTCGAGACGCTCAGGCCGACTTACCGGCTGTCCATCGGTGTGCCGGGCAAGTCCAACGCGTTTGAGATCTCCCGAAAACTTGGGCTGCCGGAGCACATCATTGCGTCCGCCAACGAGCAGCTGTCAAAGGACCAGATCAAGTTCGAGGACGTCATCGCCAACGCGGAATATCACCGCCAGGTGGCCGAAAAGGAGCGCGAGCTGGCTGAAGAGGCGCACAAGGAGACCCAACGCCTTCGCAACGAGGCCGAAAAGCTGTCAAAGGACGTGGCCGCCCAGCGCGAGGTCCAGATGAAGAAGGCGAAAGAGGACGCCAAAAAGCTGTTGGCAAAAGCCCAGCGAGAGGCCGAGCAGATCATCTCGGAACTGAAAAAAAGCCGCAGCAGGGACGGTGCTGCGCTGCGCGAGCACGAGTTGCACGCGCTGCGCGGCAAACTGCAAGGTTCGATCGACGATCTGCAGGATGCGCTGGTCACGCCGGTGGACCGCGTTTCTGAGCCGCCGAAGAACCTGAAGGTGGGGGAGAGTGTGGAGCTGATCCACATGGGCAGCAAGGGCACCATCGTCGAAGTACCCAATGCCAAGGGCGAGGCGACGGTACAAGCGGGCGCGATGAAAATGAAGGTGCACGTGAGCCAGCTCAGGCGCGTCGAGGCGGAACCACAGAAAAAGCCGCAGCGGAACGTGGTGAGCGTTTCGATGAAGCCCGTGTCTATGGACTGCGACGTGCGCGGCATGTCGCTGGACGAAGCCATCACGGCGGTGGATCTGTTCCTGGACGGTGCGATGTTCCAATCGCTGAAAAGCGTGAACATCATTCATGGAAAGGGAACGGGTGTACTGCGTGCGGGGATACAGAGCCACCTGAAGCTGATCCCGACGGTGAAAGAATACCGGCTGGGCCGGTATGGAGAAGGCGAGGACGGCGTGACGGTGGTCACGCTAAAGTGAGACCAAAACCGAGCCTCCATCTTTTGGTGGCGTGAGCGACAGGGGAGTCCGTTCCCGCTCCCAGCAACCCATTCTCAGGAGGATGACACATGGCCAAAACGAAGATTCTAATTGTCGATGACGATCCAAACATAAGCCAGTTGGTCAAGCTCTACCTGGTCAAGGAGGGTTTCGATGTGGACGAAGCCGCCGCGGGCACAGAGGCGCTGACGATGTTTAAGACCTCTGCGCCCAACCTGATGCTGCTGGACATCATGTTGCCCGGCATGGACGGCTGGCAAGTGTGCCGCGAAGTGCGCAAGGTCTCAAACATCCCGATCATCATGATGACCGCCAAGGACGAGACGTTCGACAAGGTGCTGGGCCTGGAACTGGGCGCGGACGACTACATCGTCAAGCCCTTTGACATGAAGGAAGTGTTGGCGCGGATCAAGGCCGTGATCAGGCGCTACCAGCAGGTCGACAAGCCGGATCGGGAGATGGTTTTCCCGGGCCTCACGATCAACATCAGCAACTATTCCGTCAACTACCTCGGTAAACCGCTGGAATTGCCGCCCAAAGAAATGGAGCTTTTGTACTTCCTCGCCAGTCATCAAGGCAAGGTGTTTACCCGCGAACAGTTGCTGGAGCAGGTTTGGGGCTATGATTTCTTTGGCGACAGCCGAACCGTGGACGTGCATGTGAAGCGACTGCGCGAAAAGCTCTCGGACGGC
>JAVBTW010000127.1:0-9119 GCA_031555975.1 Eubacteriales bacterium | reverse complement strand
CCGCTTCTTCACGAGGGCAGGCGCTGGCTTTACAGGCTCGTTCCTGATCAACACCAGCGTGAATGAAGCCACACTCTCGTTGCAAAATGTGGAAGAGGGCAAGACCGTAACGATCGGCGCGGGCATACCGGATGGATGCCTTACCACCTCGCTGATCATCGAGCTGGTATCGGCTCAGGCACAGGCGCAGGAGGAAACGCCCGTCGAATAAGCGCACATGAACACCCCGCGATCGCGGGCGGTCCACAGCCTCTATGAAAAAGGAGAGGGTCCGGTGCATAGCGCACTGGACCCTCTCCTTTTGTCGGTCAAAGCAAATGACAATCTTAGGGCCGGAGGGGGCATGCCTAGCCCGCAGCCCAACTACCCATCGTCTGCCCGGACACTCGCGGCAGCGTTGCTTACGACAGGCTGGCGATCGCCGCCTGCTGGGCGTCATAGCCCCTCTGAAGGATTTCCACATACTGTTCCAGGCCCATGCCGTTCAGTTCGTCCAAATAGGCGCTCCAGTCGCCATCGTTGCCGATGTCTCTGGTGCCGGTGATGAACTCGGCCACGCACTGGTCCACAAAGTCTTCCAGCGGGCGGCGGTTCATCGCCACGAACTCAGCGTCCTCACCCTCAAAGGACAGGCTCATGCAGTACTCCTTGGGGAAGTACGGTTCGTACGGTTTGGTCGCGTCGTACAGCACCTTCTCCAGGTCGTAGCTGTCTCCGCCCAGAACCGCCTGGCCCGCGAAGATGTAATCCACCCACTTGAACGGCGCGGTGTGCTCCCACGACTCGGAAAGCTGGGTCTTTTGGAACACGGGATTTTTGCCAAATGTCGTGAACAGCGCCTTCTCATCGTTCAAACCCAACACTGCGGGATCGTCGTTGTATTCCCAGTCGCGGCCCTGTACGCCATACTGCGAGCGGATGGTGGCCTCTTCGGTGAACAGGAAGTCCAGCCATTTGACCGCCAAATCGGGGTTTTGGCAGCCGCTGAACACCGCAAACCCATCGGACGTTTTGGCCACATTGGGGAAATAGCCCGCAAATTGCACGCCACTCGGTCCCTTGAGCGGGGGCACAGCCACGTACTCGTAGATGTTGGGGCTGTCCACGGTGCAGAAAATCGCGGTGTGACCGGCGGGCACCACGCCCACTTGCGGCACTTCGCCCGTGGTCAGCGCCTTGATCGTGGCCTCGTCCTGAACGAATGCGTTCTCATCGATGAGGCCCTTGTCGAACATGGAACGCATCCAGGTCAGGCCCTCGCGCCATTCGTTCTGGGCGAACGCCGGGCGCAGCTTGCCATCCTGTACCGCCATCCGGTAGCCGCCGGACTGGCTGCCGTCGTCATAGATGAAGCTATTCATCAGGAACGCTTCCATGTTAAAGTGCCACGTCTGCTTGATGCCGGACATGGGAATCTCATCCGAGGGATCGCCGTTGCCGTTGGCATCCTGCTCTTTGAACGCAAGCAACACCTGCTCAAACTCCTCGGTGGTGGTGGGCATCGTGAGCCCCAGGTTGTCCAGCCACTTCTGGTTGATCCACAACTTCTGCGCACCGGTGCAGTGATAGCACTCTTCGTAGGCGGTCACATAGTAGATGTTGCCGTCCGGGCGGGTAGAGGTGGCCGCGTACAGCGGGTAGTCCTGGTAGGTTTTCGTCAGGTTGGGCGCGTTGTTTTTGATCAGCTCGTTCAGCGGCGTCAGGATGCCCTGCTGGCCGTACAGGTACTGTTGGTCATAGCTCAGCCTGCCCAGCAGGATGTCCGGCAGCTTTTCGCCGGAGTTGAGCATCAGCGACAGCGCCTGTTCGGACTCCGGTGTAGAATCCAGGATGGTCACGAAGTCCAGGTGTACGCCGGTCTGCTCCTCGAGCCACTTGGTGTAGTCGTTGGTGGTGATGTCAACCATCTTGTTGGTGGCCTGGACCAACACCGTGAGCGTCTGGGGTTCTGCTGTGAGCGGCAGCTCATTGGCGAGTGCGGACACCGATGAGAGCAGCAACAACAGCGCCAGAACCAGGGTCAAGCCTCTCTTCATGGGGAAACCTCCTTGCAATGTGTTTGTATCGCTGAGCGTCCGGCCGGACGGCTCATTCCGGAGTGGTTGCCGTCGTCACGAGATTAGCCCTTCACCGATCCGATCATCAGTCCGCGCACGAAGTACTTCTGCACGAACGGATAGATGCACAGCACCGGCAGCGACGAGACCACGATCAGCGCATACTTGATCAGGTCGCGCAGCTTGGCTAGTTCCGCTTCGCTGCCCGCGCTGGCCACGTCGGTCATGGATTTTTCGTTCAGCACCAGGATGCGGCGCAGGATGATCTGCAGCGGCATCAGATCCGCATTGCGCAGCAGGATGAACGCCTCGAAATAGCTGTTCCACTTGCCCACCGCATAGAAAAGGGCGTTCACCGCGATGATCGCGCCCGACAGCGGCAGCGCGATGTGCAGAAAGAACCCAAAGTCGGTGCAGCCGTCGATCTGCGCCGCGTCCAGGATCTCGCCGGAGAAGGTCTGATCAAAGAATGTGCGCGTGATGATCACGTTCCACACAGACAGTGCACTGGGGATGATCATCGCCCAGAATGTGTTGACCAAGCCCAGGTTCAGCACCACCAGATAGTAGGGAACCAGGCCGCCGGAAAACAGCATCGTGAAGGTGAACAGAACCATGTACACCCGCCGCGCGCCGAAATCCTTGCGCGACAGCGGATAGGCCGCCAGCAGCGTCATCAGCACGCTGAACGTGGCGCCGACGCCCGCGTACAGCACACTGTTCATATAGCCGCGCCAGATGGCCTGGTAGTTGAACACAGCCTTGTACGCCTCCAGTGACGGCTCCACCGGCCAGAACCAGACCCGGCCGGAGGTCACCGCGTTGCCGCTGGAGAACGAGCAGCTTACCACATACAGCAGCGGGAACAGCACGATCAGCAGGATCGCGCCGAGCACCGCGCAGTTGACCACATCGAACACGACGTCCTGCCGCGAACGGTGGATGCCGTAGACGTCTGTGCGCTTCATCGCCTTTTGTGCCATCCGTCACATCCTCCTTACCACAGGCTCGATTGTCCGATGCGCCTGGACAGCGCATTGGCAGTCAGCACCAGCGCGCAGCTGATAACCGAGTTGAACAGACCCACCGCGGTCGAGTATGAATAGTCAGGAAACCCAGCGCCGATGCCGACCTTGTAAACGTAAGTGGAGATGACCTCCGACACCGCCTTGTTGATCGGGTTCTGTAGCAGATAGATCTTCTCAAACCCGACGTTCAGGATGCTGCCCATGTTCATGATCAGCAGGATCATCGCCGTGGGCAGAATGGAGGGCAGGTCGATGTATCGGATCTTGTGCAGCTTCGTCGCACCGTCAATGGTGGCTGCCTCATAGAGGCTCGGATCCACGCCGCTGAGCGTGGCGATGTAGATGATCGCGCCATAGCCCGCGCCCTGCCAGATGCCCGAGATCACGTAGATGTGGTCAAAGTACTGGCTCTTGGCCAACAAGTTCACAGGGTTGTTGATGCCAAACAGCTTCGCGATCTGTCCATACAGCCCGACAGTGGGGCTCAGGAACTGGATCACCATGCCCACCATGACCACGGTGGAGATAAAATACGGCGCGTATGTCACCATCTGAACGGTCTTTTTGAAACCCGCGCCTCCGACTGCGTTGATCATCAGCGCCAGTATGATCGAGGCTGGAAAGCCCGCGACCAGTGAATAAACGCTGATTCGAAGCGAGTTCCAGATCACTTGCTTGAAGTACGGACTCTTGAAAAACTTTTCGAAGTTGTCAAAGCCCACCCACGGGCTGCCCCATATGCCCAGGTTGCCCTGGAACTTGCGGAACGCGATCTGCGCGCCGACCATCGGTGCGTAGCAAAACACGATCAGCCAGATCACAGGCAGTGCGATCAGCACATGCAGCCGCCAGTCCCGTTTCAGCGCGCGCAGACAGCGCTCACCAAAGCCGGGTCTCGGCATGCGCTTAGAGGCGCTCAGCACAGCGTGACCTCCTTTCAGCGTCGAGCAATGCGGGAGGACTGCCTACGCCTCCATTACAGGATAAACGACGATCTTGATGCAATCGTCCAGGTGCGCGTGGGTCATGTCCAGCGCCCAGGGCAGCTTTTCCAGCGTCACCTTGTGCGTGATCATCTCTTCCATCGGGATCTTGCCCTCGCCCACGATGTCATAGGCGCGCTGGAAGTCCTTGGAATCGCCCGCACGTTCCAGGTTGTGGCGATACTTGATGTTCTTGCGGTTCATGTGAAACGGATTCATGCGGTGGTGGTGGTGGTCCAACTGCACTTCGACGTTCAGCCCGGCGATGCGGCCGTCGCGCCGGGTGGCTTCGATGGCCATGTGGAAAGCGCTCAGGTCGTCACTCCGGTCCAGCGCGATGCACATGAACGTCACGTCCACTTCGCCCACGTCGCGCTTGATGGCGTCCAGGACCTCTTGGGTACTCATGCGGGATCGGTTGTATGTGTACTTTGCGCCGAACCGCTTTGCCATGTCCAGCCGGTTTTCGTAAAAATCCACGCACAGCACCTGCTTGGCCTTCAGCGCGGCCATGCCGGTTGCGGCCAGTCCCAGCGGACCCACGCCGATGATCAGCACCGTGTCATTCTCGGTGAGCTCAGCAGGCGCGACCAGCGAAGTATACGATCCGTCGAACATCTCACACAGCGCGCCAACCTCGGGCGACATGCCCTCGGGCACCCGCGCGAATCCCCAGTCCGCGCGCACCAGCACATATTCCTGAAACGCGCCGTTGGGTGTGTACAGCGCCACGCGCTCGCCGATCCGGACGTTGTCCACGCCCTCGCCCAGCTCGCACACCGTGCCGCAAACTTCATGGCCCAACACCTGCGGATAGTGGTCGTGATAACCGTCAAAAATGCCTTCAACGATGTGATTGTCGGTCGCGTTGCAGATGGACGACGCCTCCACCTTGACCAGAAATTGGCCCGCGGTGACCTCGGGTTTGGGTATATCCTTGATGACCAGTTGGCCAGGCTTCTCAACGACGGCTGCCCACATGGCAATCCCTCCTATCATGTCCTTCATTCGATCAATTGCAACTCGGTTACTGTCTGGGCTTAGCCCTTCACGGGAGCTGAGGGCGGCTGGGCTTGCCCCATCAGGGCCGGAAGGGGCAGCGCTTTGATTAGCGCTTGCCAAGCGGTCAACCCTGAAAAAAACCGAGGCTGTGCAGATGCGCGCATTCGCGGGCGTAGAACGCCTCGACGAATTCCGGTCTTGTATGGGGTTCCAGCGTACACAGTCCGTCGTATTGTCTGTCCTCCATCAGCCGCACAATCAACCCGGCGATGTTCACCGCCCCGTCCGGGATGGGCGTGTATTGGATGGGCGACGGCTCATGAATGCCGGACATGGGCGCGCCGGTATTCTCAGGCGGCATGCCGGGTCGGTAAAGGCATCCATTTTTCAGGTGCACATAGCCGATGTGGTCCTTGAGAATTTCATATCCGGCTGGGTAGGCCTCGCAGCTGGCGTGAAAATAGTTGGTGGCGTCATAATTGGTCTTGAATCGCGCATGGTCAAAATGCTGCATCACGGCCAGCATCCGTTCCGGTGTGCGCGTGGCATCGTGGGCCTCGTTTTCGAGGGCCAGTGTGACGTCCAGTTCGGTCGCCAGTGCCAGCGGTCTGCGCCAGTAGCGCTCCATCCGCGCGAAATCCGGTTCGTTTCTGCTGATGTGGAAACAGTAATGGTTCACCGTGGGCGCGTTCAGCGCCTTGGCAGCCTCGATTGCCGAGCACAGCGCGGACACATAACCGGCTTCGTCCGCCACCGCAGCCTCGTCGAACGCGTCGCCCATGGTCACGCAGCCGATGCGCACACCCTCCCCTTCCAACACGCGCTTGATCTCGCCGATGTCGCGGTGCGCATAACCCGCACCGCTGCCGGGGGCATTGATGGGCCAGATCTCAAAGTCGTGCACGCCATATGACTTGCCCATCCTGACAATCTGTTCAAAAGTCATCACCCCGCCCAGCGCCTGTCCTGAAATGCCCAGTTTCATTGGAGGGTCAACTCCTCTCTCAGTCATACGGTGAAAATGATTTTAATCTCGCTCCCGGGCGCCTCGAGCAGTGCCCGGAATGCGTCACCCAACTCGTCAAATGCTCGGACCTCCGTGATCAGCGGCTGGATCTGAATGCGGCCCGCCCGGATGAACCGCATCAACGCCGCTCCCTTTTCTCGGATCACCGGAAGCCGGTTCTCCGGCGACACCATGGTCAGGCCCCTCGACTGAAACACATAGGGCGAAAACGTGCGCCCATGTTCCGGGTGGCCGTAGGACACGACGGTGCCCATGGCCTTCGTGCGGCGCAACATCTTCGTAAACGTGCTCGAACCCAGCAGTTCGTCGCCCATCATATCGATGGCGATATCGGCTTCGGGCATCGCAAGGATCGCCTGATCAAAGTCCGGCGTGGCGGGGTCATAGACCGCGTCACAGCCCACCAGGAGCGCCCGCTCGCGCCGTTGCGGGTACAGATCCCAGCCGTAGACCTCCGCAAAGCCCAGCGCCTTGGCGTATTGAACGGCGGTCAACCCGCTGGGTCCCATGCCACAGATCAGCAGCCGCTTGCCCTGGCAAGCATCTGTAAACGGCATCACGGCGCGGCTTGCTGCGATGACCAGTTCCAACACCGGCGATTGCTCAAGCGTCACGTTTTCGGGCACTTCAAACATGGCGACCCGGTCCGGCGCGACGGTCGTGTACTCCGCGAACGCGCCCATGGTGCACCACCAGCAGACGCGCTGGCCCACTTGAAAATCCACCACGCCGGGTCCCGCCTTCTCAATGACGCCGGAAGCCTCATGACCGAAGATCATCGGCATGGCATAGGCCTCATGGCCGTGATAGATCTCCGGATCGGAGCCATTGCAGATGCACATTACGTCTATTTTGATCAACACTTCGTCGATGCCAGGTTCGGGTATGGGCACATGCTGTACGGCCAGATTGCTGGGGCCGACAAGCACCCAAGCACGCATTGTGTTCATTTGTCCACCTCTTTGCGTTAAGATATGCGGCTTTGTGATTTAATTCTATCAGCAAGGCGGGTTTGATTCAATAGAATTATCTTGCATTTCTTTGCACTTTTGGGTATAGTATTGCAAGTGCTTTGTACTTTTCGATTGCCAGAGAGGCGGAAACCATATGCGTTATCTGGTGGACCTGCTGGACACTGAAACCAGCCACGACGTGGCAGAAGTGATCAACAATCTGCCCTTCATCATCAAGAAAAAAGACCCCGCGCATCAGGAGCGGGACCATTCGGGGGCTTATTTGATCATCGTGCTGTGTTTCGCGACGCCGGTGCAAATTTTGACCCGCGACGGACTGCAGATCGGGCAGCCGGGCGACTGCTTCATCCTCGGTCCCACCTTCAGCGAGTACCACACCACCGCCCCGGGCGAGGAGGCGGGTTTTGTCAACGACTGGGCACACCTGTGGGTGAGCAACCCCGCTGCCTTCGAGGCGCTGGACATGCCCCTGAACACGCTCATTCATACCGGCGACCCGCTGTTCATTCGCGCGGATCTGGCTCTGATGCGCGATGAGTTGATGTACCGGCGCGAGCAGTACGAAGAGATGGTGTCCGGCGCCATCGAAAGAATGCTGATCCGACTCAAGCGAGCGCATATTGAGGGCGAGAACCCGCGCTCCGGCTCGCTCTATCACGCACGGCTGCTGGACTTGCGCCATCAGGTGGCGTCGTCGCTGGGCGAGGAGTGGTCCGTATCGCGCATGGCAGAACTCATGAGCTTGAGTCCAAGCCGGTTCACGGTGATCTATCGCGAGCAGTTCAACGCCAGCCCTTTGGAGGATCTGATCCTGATGCGCGTCACGGCCGCGAAGCGGCAACTGATCAGCACCAATTCCAGCCTGCGCGAGATTGCCATGCGATGCGGTTTTGGGAATGAATACTACTTCAGCCGCGTGTTCAAGAGCAAGGCCGGGGTCGCGCCGTCCGCATACCGAAGGAAGTGACCAAGTGGATCGGCCGGGCCGCCGGACATGTGGCTCCATGCGGGGCTGATCGTCACGATGGGTTCGTCCATACCATCACGCAATCCTGACCCGTCTCCCGAAACACCTGAAAACCCAGCCGCTGATAGAGCCGGAACGCGGGATTGCGCTTCTGGACCGAGAGCGACGCGCCGGTATGGCCATATGCTGCGAGCAGCTCCAGCATTGCGCGCATCAGCGCCGAACCAATCCCCTGCCCACGAACCTCGGGGAGTAGCGAGATCGACAACTCCGGTGTGACCGCGTCGATCGTTCCATATCCTATCGCTTCCCCTTGGAACACGCGCGTCCAAACCGCGCCCGCGACGACGCCGTCCACATCCGCGACCAGGCAGTGGTCACCCGGTCTGCCAAAGCCGTCGATATACGCAGCCAGCGCCGGTTGATCGACCACCTCGAGCGGCAGGCGCTTGGCGCCCTCCTCCTGATAGATGGCCTGATACAAAAATGTCCGCAGCATCGGATACTCATCCGGCCGCATTTCACGAATCGCGCAGTTCATCGCGTCCTCACTCCCCCATCTTCATTGAGTCCGGCCTGGCCCATTGACATCGCCTGTTCCGGTTTGAGCACGGCCAGTTCCTTGCGGCTGCCGGCGCCACACTTGGCGCACATATTGTGGATATGTGTGCGCACCGTGGTTGTCGAAATGTACAGCTTTGCGGCGATTTGGGCGTCGTCAAATCCATCGCCCATCAGGCGCAGCACCTCAGCCTCCCGCGCCGAAAACGTTCTGGGCCTATCCGGGATGTCCGCGAGCGCGAGCAGCTCCGCTCGGGTGGCGACGCCATACTTGTCCAGTATGTGTTGGATGTGTGTGCGAACGGTGCTCTGCGAGATCCCCAGCAGATGCGAGATCACATCCGCGTCCTGGCGCTGAGCCAGATGCCGCAGCACATCCAGTTCCCGCGCGGTCAGCTTTTCCGGCCCCTGCAGGCGCGGCAGCCGCGCTTCGGCCTCCGCCTCCCGCATGCGAGACGCGGGCTCAGCTTCGCAAGGGCAGGTGTCGTCCGCGGGCCGAGGCTCCGCATCGCCGCCAAAC
>JAVBTW010000181.1:0-5838 GCA_031555975.1 Eubacteriales bacterium | reverse complement strand
CGATCGTAATAGTTGGAGCGGATAGAGCTGTCCAGCATCGTGTAGTGCATGCGGCTCTGAAACGCGACCTTGATGTTTTCGATGACGCTCATGGACTTGAACAGCCGGATGTTCTGGAACGTGCGGGCGATGCCATAGTCCGTGATCTTGTAGGTGGGCTTGCCCACCATCGACTTGCCCATCAGCACCACGTCGCCGTCGGTGGGCTGATAAACGCCCGTCAGCATGTTGAAAACCGTCGTCTTGCCCGCGCCGTTCGGGCCGATCAGGCCCACGATCTCCTGTTCTTTGAGCTGCAGATTCACGTCCTCCGCGGCTTGCAGTCCGCCGAACCGGATGCCCAGCGTACGGGTTTCCAATGCGTGGCTCTTTTGGGGATCGTAGCTATATGCGGGCACGTCCGGCTCAATGATCGACGGCGGTTTCTTGCCAATCAGCCGCTTCTCAAAGGCGCCCGCAAACTTTTCCCAGCGTGTGCCCACGAGCTTGCCCATCAGCCAATTGAGTGAAAATTCCTTCACGCCCAACAGCCCGCTCGGCCGGAAGATCATCATCACGATCAGCATCACCGCATACGCCAGTTGTCGGAACTCCACCAGCTTTGCCATCGCAAACTGCACCACCGTCAGCACGCTCGCTGCCACGATGGAGCCTGTGATGGAGCCCATGCCGCCAAAAACGACCATGACCAAATACTCGATCGATGTGTTAAAGTCAAACTTCGTGGGGTCCAGTACGCCAATGGAGTGCGCGTACAGCCCGCCCGCGATCCCGGCAAAGAACGCGGAGATCGTGAATGTCATGATTTTGTAGTTGGTGACCGGCACGCCGCTGGAATCCGCCGCCACCTCGATTTCGCGAATCGCCAGAATGGCGCGCCCGTGTCGCGACCACGCCAGCGTATACAGCAGCGCCACAATGACCGCCATGATCAGAAAGGCGTTGTTGAACGTGGTATACAGCTGAATGCCGAACAGCTTCTTGCCGCCGCCGGTCCACTGCGCGAATACGGTGTTGATCAGAACACGGATGATCTCGCCAAAGCCCAGTGTGATGATCGCCAGATAATCGCCCCGGAGCCGCAGCGCGGGTATGCCGATCAAATAGCCGAACAGCGCCGCCACCAGTCCGCCCGCGACCAGCGCCACAGGGAAATAGATCGAATTTTGGGGCAGCACCTGCGTGGTCAGTATGGCCGACGCATACGCGCCGATGGCCATGAATCCGGCGTGTCCCAACGTCAGCTCGCCCAGTACGCCCGTAACCAGGTTCAAGCTGGTGACCAGGATGATGTTGTAGCAGATCTGGGTCATCAGTGATTCGATGGACCGGTTGCCGCCGGAGGCGAGGAAAACCTTGCAGACTGTGAATATCAAGGCCACGCCCAACAGGTTCAGGATGGTGGTAAACCGTCTGTTTTTCTTCATTTCACTTCACCTCCTAAACCTTCTCGCGGGTCTTTTTGCCCAAAAGCCCCGCAGGCTTGAACAGCAGCACCAGGATCAGGATCCCAAAGACCAGCGCGTCTACGTAATCCGACGCGTAGTATTTCATGAATGTTTCCGCGATGCCGATGATAAAACCGCCCAGCACCGCGCCGGGAATGATGCCGATGCCGCCCAGCACCGCCGCGACAAACGCTTTGAGTCCCGGCATGGAGCCCAGCAGCGGCTTGATGTAAACGACCTTTTGCGCGTAAAAGATTGCGCCCACCGCAGCCAACGCGCAGCCGATCGCGAACGTGATCGAGATCGTGGTGTTCACATTCACGCCCATCAGCTGCGCCGCCTCGCGGTCCTCGGACACGGCCCGCATGGCTTTGCCGGTGCGCGTTTTTTTCACAAAGAACTGCAGCAGGACCATCAGCGCAATCGAGCAGGCGAACGTCAACACCTCAAGCAGGAACACCGGCTTGCGTCCGATGCTCAGCGCTTCCAGCTTGATTTTCGGGATGATCGTCGGGAACGCGATCTGACTGGACCCGAAGATCAGCTGCGCCGTAATCTGCAGCGCCATGCTGATGCCGATGGCCGTAATCAACGCCGAGATGCGCGGCGCGTTCCGCAGCGGTTTGTACGCCACGCGATCCATCAAAATGCCCAGCACCACACAGAACGCGATCGAAAACAAGACCGCGAAGATCGTGCCGACCAGCGGATTCACTGCGTTCATCGACGAGACCAGCGTGGTCGTCATGATCCAAAACACCGCGTAGCTGCCCACCATCATGACATCGCCATGGGCAAAGTTGATCAGCTTCACGATGCCGTAAACCATCGTGTAGCCCAGCGCGATCAGCGCGTAAATACTCCCCATTTGAAGTCCGCCGACCAGATTCTGCAATATGAGTTGCATGGGCGTACCCCCTCGAATGTGAATGCCGTGTTGCCGTATTACAGGGCCGTTTTTACAAGCATAGGGAAAAAGGAACTTTGCGCTCCTTTTTCCCTAGTGTCTGTCAAATGACTGTGCCGTTCCGCTATTACGGATCGATTCTGGTGTTTAGCAGCGGCTGGCCGTCCTTGAAGCCCATCATGAACGCGGACTTGATCGGATCGTTGTGGTCATTGAACGTGATATGACCGCCCACGCCGTCGATGCTGGTCGCCTTCATGGCGTCCACAATGGCCTGCCTGTCGTCGGCCTTGCCTGCGGCCTCAATGGCGGAGAGCAGGATGTGTGCGGTGTCATAGCCCAGAGAGTTGAATCCACTGGGGGTCTTGCCGTACTTCTTGTTGAACGCGTCAACAAATGCCACGGTGGCGGCGCTGTCGTCCGCGGGGCTGAACGAGTCACAGTAGATGGCCTTTTCCAGCAACTCCGGCGCGTCCTCAACCTGCTTTTGGATGTCGGCCCAGCCGTCAGCGCCCAGCATGTAGCAATCCAGGCCCACGTCCTGTGCCTGGCGCAACACAAGCGCGGCGGACTCATAGTAGTACGCGATCAGCAGCGCGTCCGGCGCTGCGTCGGCGATCTTGGTCAGCTGCGGCGTGTAGTCCGCGTCATTCTCCACAGCGGACTCCGTCGCCACGACCGTCGCGCCCAGTGCTTCCGCCTTGGCTTTAAAAGACTCCATCAGGCCGATGGAATAGTCGTTGGTGTTGTCGTACAGCACCGCGACATTCTTGGCAGAGAGGTTGTTCACCGCCAGCTGAGCCAGCAGCTCGGCCTGGAACGGATCCAGGAAGCAGGTGCGGAACACGTTCGGGCGGTCCGTCGTCACGTCGTATGCCGTGGCCGACGGGGAGATCATGGGCCTGTTGTCCTTCACCGCCACCTGGGCAACCGCCAAGGTCGGTGTGGTCGTGACCGGACCCATCAGCGCGACAATGCCCTCGGAGATGAGTTGGTTATAAGCGTTCGTGGCCTCCACAGCGTCATGGGTGTCGTCCATCCACACCATTTCAACCTGCTGGCCGAGCACACCGCCCGCGGCGTTGATTTCTTCTACGTACAGATCAATGCCCTCTTTGCACAGGATGCCATAGTTGGCAACCGGGCCGGTCAGCGGCGCGATGCCGCCAATCTTGAGGGTGTCGGCCAGCGCAACGGAGCACAAGGAAAACACCAAAACCATCGCGAGGACCAAAGACAGACATTTTTTCATACCGGGACCCCCTCCTCTTCCATGCTGCATTTATGAATGCATCCGAACTTGCCGATGCGATTCATAATACATCATTATATAGGGTCCTATCAGCAATTGCAAGCAAAAAATGAGGATTTATGGAGGCGGGCTGCAGAACGCTCACTTTTTCCAGCCCACGATCACTTCGATCCGGTCGTCGCGCTCCAACACCTCGCCGGTGGCATCGATGCCGACGCTGCGGAGCTGCTTTACAGACGCCAGCACGGTATTGATCAGCATCCGCCGGTCGCGGATTTGGTAACTGACTTTGCGCCTTGGCATAGAAGCCAGGCGCACCACCAGCTCCTCCGTTTGGCGCACGCTGAGGTTGCGGTCCCGGACCATGGACACGGCTTCCAGTTGAACCGCCTCGAACTTGAGGGCAAGCAGCGCGCGCGCATGGCGCTCACTCAGCGCGGCGCTCCTGATCTCCGCGCGCACGGCATCGGGCAGGCTGAGCAGCCGCAACCGGTTCGCCACCATGCCCTGGCTGCGTCCGACCCGCGCCGCCAGCTCTGCCTGCGTCAGTCCGTGCTCGGCAATCACCGCCCGAAACGCCTCTGCCTCCTCAAGATAATGAAGCCCTTCCCGCTGCAGGTTTTCTGTCAGCGACAACAGCGCAGCCTCCAGATCCGACGCATCCAATACCCGCGCAGGCACGTCCGTCCGGCCCAGCATCACGAGTGCTCTCAGTCGCCGCTCGCCACAGATCAGCTCATACATCCCGCCCCGCACCAGCCGCACGGTGATCGGGTGCAGGAGCCCATGTTGCCTGATCGATTCCGCCAGCAGTGCCACCTGCGCATCCGATACCTCCGCGCGCGTCTTCAGCCGCGCCGCCCGGATCCGCTCAATCGGCAGCGTCAGCAACCGCCCTTCGGCGTCCGGCTCGCGCCACATCTCGGCCATGACATGTCCCCCCTAAGAATTCGGCATGGTAAAGAGTATATTCGCCTGACCTGCCGATTGGAATCAATCGACGAAGATTTCAAAGGACCGTGACCGATGAGCGTGCATGAAGCCAGGTTGCATAGATGCACATGCGCTCTGTGTGAATCCTCACCGCCTCCAGTCCGCGGTCGCCCTGATGTCACGACACAGACGACCCAGCTTCCCATATGAATCCAGCACAATACAATAAATATATATCGATTATCAATAAATTATGATTGACAAACGCCATCTCTTGCGCTATACTGTGTGCATACCACCACAACAGGGGGATATGCGAATGAAGGTATCTAACGTCCTAAAGGTCGTTCTCTGGCTGGCCATGGCGGCGGGATTGGCCGTCATGATCGCCATCCCGGTGACCATGTCCCACACACCTGAGCAACTGCCGGGCATTTTGTCGCTGGACACGCCGGTGACGCTGACCTTCTTTGCCAACGCGTATCGTGTCTATCCCAAGGGCCTTGCGATACTGTACGTGATGGGCCTGCTGGGCCTGTGGATCTGCGCAGAGCTGTTGGTGATGCTCAACACGATGAAGAGCGATCCATTCGTATCTCGCAACGCCAAGGCCCTCATGCGCATCGGCTGGGTGGCCATGGTGGTTGCATCGCTCGCTTTCTGGGCAGGTTACCGTTGGCGCGACAGCCTGATGTCGCTGGGCGCCTGCACGATGCTGATTCTCGGCCTGTTCGCAATGACACTGTCGCAGCTGTTCCGAAAAGCCATACAGTACAAAGAAGAAAACGACCTTACGATTTAGGGGGCAGGCGATGATTGTTGTGAATTTGGATGTCATGATGGCAAAGCGCAAGGTCGGACTGCAGGAACTGGCCGACCGGGTTGGGCTGACCCCTTCAAACCTATCCATCCTGAAAAACGAGCACGGCAAGGCGATCCGGTTTTCTACCCTGGACGCGCTGTGCCGCGAACTGAGCTGCCAGCCGGGAGACATTTTGGCATATAGAGAGGAAGGCGATTCATTGTGAATCAAGAACCGACCAATCAGACCCCGCAGAACACGGAAGTCGATGCACAGCCGTTCAGGCTCACCAAGGACGCATACAGCGCAAAGGAGCGCTGGATGCTGTTGGTGGCCCTGCTGTTGGCCGTACTGCTGGACCGGACGGTGTTCAGCGCCCTCGCAGACATCGACCCATCGCCTGCGCTGTTCGTGCGCTATTTGGGCGGTGCGGCGCTGACATTGCTGGGCGCATACATGGCCCTGAACTGGAAACGCCTGCGCTGGGACTGCATTG
>JAVBTW010000156.1:0-5139 GCA_031555975.1 Eubacteriales bacterium | reverse complement strand
CGCCGTTTTCTCTCTGCTGGCGTTTGGTCTGCGCTGGCCGCCCCGCGCCCCCCCCCCCCCCCCCCCCCCCCCCCCCCCGCCGGAGGCCGCCCTTCGGGGACCAGGCGGCTCCGCCTCCTGAACCTCCGCCAAAGGGATTTCATCCCTCTGGACGCCCGTTTGCGCTTCGCGGGGGTGTAAGGATGGTTGTGTTTATACGACGCCCTGGGCGATCATCGCCTCGGCAACGCGCTTGAACCCGGCAATATTTGCGCCCATCACATAATTGTCCTCATGCCCATAGGTCCGCGCACATTCGTCCATCTGCCGGTAAATCCCAACCATGATCTGCTTGAGCTTCGCGTCCACTTCCTCAAACGTCCAGCTCAGTCTGGCGCTGTTCTGGGCCATCTCAAGCGCGCTTGTCGCCACGCCGCCCGCGTTCGCTGCCTTCCCCGGCGCAAACAACACGCCCGCCTTCTGGAATGCCTCTGTGGCCTCGATCGTCGTCGGCATGTTCGCGCCTTCGCCCACCGCGAACACACCGTTCTTGATCAGCAGCTCTGCATCCTTCAGATGCAGTTCGTTCTGTGTCGCGCACGGCAGCGCCACATCGCACGCCACTTCCCAGATGTTCCCGCCGGCGTGATACGACGCGCCGGGCTTGCGGTCCGCGTACACGCTGATCCGGCCGCGCTCCACTTCCTTGATCTGCTTCACGATGTCAAGGTCGATCCCGGCGTCATCGTAGATGTAGCCGTTCGAATCGTTCATCGCCACGACCACCGCGCCCATCTCCATGGCCTTTTCGGCCGCGTAAATTGCCACATTTCCGGACCCGGACACCACCAGCCGCTTGCCCTCGAACGTCTGCCCGTGGCCTTTCAGCACTTCGTTCATCAGGTATAGCAGTCCGTAGCCCGTCGCTTCCTTTCGCGCCAGTGAACCGCCGAAGGCCAGGGGCTTTCCGGTCAGGACGCCCACGTATTGGTTTGTCAGGCGCTTGTATTGGCCGTACAGATAGCCGATTTCGCGCCCGCCCACGCCGATGTCACCCGCGGGCACGTCCACGTCCGCTCCGATGTACTTGTAGAGTTCTGTCATAAAGCTCTGGCAGAACGCCATGATCTCCCGGTCGCTCTTGCCCTTGGGATCGAAGTCACTGCCGCCCTTTGCGCCGCCGATCGGTTGGCCCGTCAGCGCGTTTTTGAACGTCTGCTCGAACCCCAGGAACATCATGATGTCCATGTTCACGCTGGGATGAAGCCGCAGGCCGCCCTTGTATGGGCCGATCGCGCTGTTAAACTGCACACGGTAACCGCGGTTCACCCGGATCGACCCCTGGTCATCAACCCACGGCACGCGGAACATCACCATGCGCTCCGGTTCAGTGATCCGTTCGAGAATGCTCTGCTTCTGGTATTCCGGATGCTGTTCAATAAACGGTTCAAGGCTGGTTAAAACCTCTGTGACCGCCTGCGCAAACACGGACGCGTCGTTGCCCGCCTTTTGAATGACTTTGGCCAGCACTTCATTCACATAGGACATGGAAATCCCCCTTTTCGAGTTGGACTGCGCTGGATTTGCAAGTTAACAATCAGAAACTTGCAATCCTGTCTTTTATTTTATGGTGTCAAGCGCCAGGATGTCAACGCCATTTCACGGATTTTCTGTTATTTGTGTGATAAATATGGTGATGTGGAAACGCGTTAATGACACAATTGGGTGTTGCAATGGGGGTGTGGTTCCTCTATAATTGACGGTGGATATCCGGGTATGAACCCAGTTTGACAAACTGAGGGAGGATTTCGTCCATGCAAAAAGTGCTCTCGATGATCGTTGCATGCGCGGTGGTTTGGGGCATGTACTCCGGCGCGTCCGCAGAAGCGGCCAAGCCCAAAATCGGCGTCTTGGCGCCGCAGTCCACCCATGCGTGGGTAGCAGCCGTTGCCCACAACGCGGGCGTACGCTGCAAGGAACTCAAGGAAGTGGGCGCGATTGAAGATTATGCGCAATACACTTCCGCCAACGCGGAAGAAATGACCTCTCAGTTGGACGACCTCAAGCTTTGGGGAGCGAACGCCATCGTGGCGTTCCCGCAGTGGGAGGGCATGGAAGCGCCGATCCAGGCCGCCATCGACGAGGGCATCACCGTCGTAAGCTTTGACATCGCCATTGAGGCCAACGGCGTGTACCGCGTCAGCGGCGACAACGAAGGCATGGGTGTGCAGGGCGCCAAGTACATCGGCGAGAAGCTGGGCGGCGAGGGCAAGGTCGTCATCCTGGACGCGCCAGCCTCCGGCAGCGTCGCAGAATTGCGCAAGAAGGGCTTTTTGGACAGCATCACAGCCTATCCGGGGATCGAAGTCATCGGCACCTATATCACCCAGTTCAACCGCGAAGCCGGACTGAAGGACATGGCGGACATCCTGACCGCCAATCCGCGGATCGACGCGGTCTACTCCATGGACGACGAAACCTCCATCGGCGCGCTGCAGGCCATCCAGGCGGCCGGGCGCACGGACATCAAGGTCATCACTGGCGGCGGGGGCTGCCAGGTGTATTTCAACATGATGCCCGCGTTCACGGACATCTGGGTGCAGAGCGCGCTGTACAGCCCCGCGATGGTCAAGGATGCCGTGGACCAGGCTGTCGCCATCCTGTCCGGCGAGACGGTGGAAGCGGTCAAAATCATCCCGACCACGATCGTGGACAAGGACAATGTGGAGGACTTCCTGGATGCCGATTTGTCGTACTGAGCATTTTGGCAAGTGACTTTAAGCGGATGCGCATGCTGAAGTCGAACGGAGGAGATGCCGATGCGCTGCCGCGCATACAATGAATCAACCAATTTGTTCTGAGGTGATGCGGATGGAACCTCGTGCGTACGTGGCTGTACCCGGCGACTGCACCGCCATGACGGCAGGCGTTGCTACCCTCTACAATGGCGCTTCAAACGCTCCCCGCCGCGCCTGCGGCAAAGTGCTCTATGGTCCCCTGATGGTGCTCGGCGACGAAGCATTCGCGCTCGGGGTTCGCGAACCGGTCCCGGCGCTGGGACGCCGTGGGTTTGTCACCCTCGCCGACGGGTGTGGCAATCAGATCCCCATGCCCATCAGCGGTCAGGAGTTCTACCTGTCCTGCCCGGAAGGCGCGCCGCCGTCGCGGTATCAACTGACCTTGGTTTCTGGCGGGGACAGTGCGACGTTGGAACTCGCCATCGGCACTGAGCCGGGAACGGCCAAGCCGCAAATCAGAGTGCCCAGAGCGGGGAAGGGGATGAAAGTCCAGAAGGGATACCGGTGACCGAGCTGGTGGCTTTGCGCGATTCACCGACGCACCGTCCCCGCTTTGTCATCCCGAGCGACAGTGAAGGATCTCCCCACGCGTGAGCGGGCGTCGTTTCGTGATGCGGGGTGGCGCCTGAGGGCGAGGAGGTCCTTCGCTGTCGCTCAGGATGACACGATGGGGACGGTGTACGTTTGCGCGGTTGCCTCCATCTTGGCTCCGCCTTTGCCTTGACAAACAACTGCCGCATTCGGTAAAATGACATGAATGCGCGTTTGGTCAACGGCGCGCGGGGAGAGGACGTTGCATTGGAACAGATCGCGCAGCCGCTCAACTCAAAACTGGAGAAAAAAGCCTTCTATCGCATGGTATTGTTCCTGGCGCTGCCCATTGTAGGCCAAAATGTGATCGACGCCATGGTCACCTCCGCCGACGTGGTCATGCTCGGCTTCGTCAGCCAAGAGGCCCTGTCCGCGGTCTCCCTGGCAGGCAATGTCCAGTTCGTGCTGTCCCTTTTCCTGTTTGGCATGGCGACAGGCTCCGCAATGCTCTCATCCCAGTATTGGGGCAAGGGCGATATCCGCACCATTGAAAAGGTGCTCGGGATCGCGCTGCGGTTCTCATTGGCGGTCGGCGCGCTGTTTTCCGTCTGTGCGCTGTCCATTCCCCAATACCTCATGCGCATATTTACGCCAGACGAAGCACTGATCACGGAGGGCATTGTCTACCTGCGAACGGTTGCGCTCACATACCTGTTCGCTGGATTTACCGTGATGTATCTAAATGTGATGCGCAGCATGGAGCGCGTGTCTCTGTCGACGGTGGTGTATGCGGTCTCCTTCGTGACCAACGTAGCCCTCAACGCCCTCTTCATCTTTGTGATGCGCTGGGGCGCGTTCGGCGTGGCGCTGGCGACGTTGATCGCCCGATGCGTGGAACTGGTAATCTGCATCATCCACGCCGCCCGCAACGAACGGTTCCGCGTACACATCAGCGACATCTTTGCCCGGCATGGTTTGCTGCTCAAGGATTTCATTCACTATTCGCTGCCCGCCATCGGCAATGATGTGGTCTGGGGCGTGGCGTTCACCATGTATTCGGTCATCATCGGACACCTGTCGTCGGATGCGGTGGCCGCCTATTCCATCGTGGCGGTCGCGCGGAAACTCGGCACGGTCATGTGCTTCGCGCTGTCCGCCGCCACCGCGATCATCGTGGGCAAATCCCTGGGTGCGGATCGGTTTGACGAGGCGAAGGCGTATGCCAAGCGGTTCCTGAACCTGTCAATCCTCTCCGCACTGGTGGGCGGTGTCATCATCCTTGCTTTGATCCCTGTGTTCATGCACATGGCCGATTTGACAGAAAACGCGCGCGGCTATCTGTTCGGTATGTTGCTCATCAACAGCTACTACGTACTGGGACAGGCCATCAATACCACCACCATCTGCGGCATCTTCCGCGCGGGCGGCGACTCGCGCTGGGGCTTTTATTGCGACATCATCGATATGTGGGCTGTGATGGTCCCAATCGGTTTTTTGTGCGCGTTCGTGCTGAAGCTGGATGTCATGTGGGTCTATTTTATCCTGTGTCTGGACGAATTCATCAAACTGCCGTTCAATATTGTACATTATCGAAGGCGCGGTTGGCTGAAAAATATCACGCGCGAGATGACGTGATGGCCGCATGTGAAACGCGGACAACGGTGAAGGCCGATGAAAAAAGAATCAACGCGCTGAATATGGGCTTCATTTTACGCAATCTACCCATGAACCCGCGATTCCGGCCCCGATTCCTGCCGCTTTCTGCTTGACAGCGCGAACCAAATCTCATATAATTATAGGGCTGTCCCTGTCGGCAGCGATGGAAAATTGG
>JAVBTW010000035.1:0-18001 GCA_031555975.1 Eubacteriales bacterium | reverse complement strand
CCCGTGTGGTGTAGTTCCACTCGTCGGGCAGCGACAGCATCATAGACAGCAGCCCCTTCGATTTCAACGTGATGGCCCGGTCTTTGAGATGGTGGTTCGACATGACGGTGTAGTCCCTCGTTTTCTCTACCCGAAAAACGGCCATTGAAGTGCGCCTCCTTTCTGGCGGCGGGCATGAAAAAGGCGCTCCCGCGGGAATGCCTGAATGCCGAGGAGATCATCGCTCCTGATCCCGCTGCCGCTTCTTCTGCCACTGTTCCAGCAGCTTGATGATCGTCTGCTCCATCTGCTGCGAGGTATAGGACTTCGGGAAATATTTGCGGAGCTGGTCGCTGGAAAGCGTCACTTTGTCCAGATCGCCCTTCTTTTCCTCCGACATGATGGCCAGCATACTGTCCTCTGTCAAGCGGCCTTCCTGACTGAACTTCTTGAGGCGCTGGGCTTGGGAGAGCGAGGGTGTGGCCTGTTCGCTGTCCATCGCGTCCAACAGCATGGTTTGTTCGTGGTCAGAGAGGTAGGACAGCTCGACGGCGGGATTGAAGGCGATCTTCTTTTCATCGACCATATCCAGCAACGGCGGGACAAGCTCGGTTAGGCGAATGAACCGCTGTACCTGACGGCCACTTTCACCGGCTGCTTGTCCAACAATATCAGCACTTTCTAAATTCCCGACAACTTGTCGGGAATTATTTTCGGGTCGCCCAGCCTGCCGTTTTATGGCCTCCAATTTCAGCTTATAGGCGAATGCCCGCTCGCTTGGCAGGATGTTTTCACGCTGAATATTGCTGTCAACCATGATGATCGTCGCCGCGTCATTGTCCAGATTGCGCACGATCACGGGCATGGTGTCAAGTCCAGCCAGCTCGCAGCCGCGCTTGCGCCGGTGTCCGGCCACCAGTTCATAACCGCCGCCCTCCCGTGGGCGGGCGATGGCGGGAACCAACACGCCGTACACCTTGATGCTCTCGGCGGTGTCCATCATCCGCTCGTCGTCCACCACCTTGAAGGGGTGATCCTTGAAGGAAAACAGCTCCGTCAGCGGGATTTCGACGATCTTCTCCCGCGTCGCGTCGGTGCGACTTTCCTCGGTTGTGAACAGCTCATCGACCGAGGTCAGCTTTACATTTTTGGCGCTGCTTTTCAATCTTCAACACCTCCTTCGTCAGTTCCCGATATGCCGCCGCCACTTTGCCCTTGGGGTCGTGAGCGAAAATGCTCTTGCCCTCTGCGCTGATCTCGGCGGCCCGGACGGAGTGCGGGATGTCGGTGTCAAACACTTTCAGCTTTGCGCCGTAGGTCTCCCGCAGCAGCGCGCTAATCTCCTTGGCGTAGTTGGTGCGGCTGTCCACCATCGTCAGCAGGATGCCGTCTATCTTCAGCTTGGGGTTGATCTGCCGCCGCACTTTGTTGATGGTCTGCAGGAGCTGTTCGAGGCCCTTGGCCGGGAGGTACTGCGCCTGCACGGGAATCAGCACGCTATCGGCGGCGGCCAGTGCGTTGACCGTGAGCATTCCCAGCGAGGGCATACAGTCCAGCAACACATAATCATAGCCGCGCTTCACGCCATCCAGATACTGCTTCATGACCTTTTCGCGGCTCATGGCGTTCACGAGGGACACCTCCAAGCCGGACAGCTCGATGCTGGCAGGCATGAGGTCAACGCCCTCGCCGTGACGCAGGATGCCGTCCTGGATGTCAAAGGGTTCGTCGGTCATCGTCATGCCCAATGCCGTCGCCAGCGTCACCGGCAGGCGGTCGGGCTGGGGATTGCCCAAACTGATGGACAGGGATGCTTGCGGGTCGCAATCCACCAGCAGCACCTTTTTTCCTACCCGCACCAGCCCGATGCCGAGGTTGGCACAGGTGGTCGATTTGCCCACGCCACCCTTCTGGTTGGCGACGGCGATGATGTTCGTCATTGACTTCACCTCCGGGAATAGAAAAAGCCCCGACATATTTCAGTCAGGGCCGCTAGAGTATTCCATGTATAGGTTGACCCGATAGAAGTCGCCCGAAAATCCCAAAGCGTTCCGGCGACCTCATCCTGTGCTAAAGCTTTAGCAAGCTTCCATTTCTGCTATAGATTCTGCTAAAGAATCCGTATTTCTGCTAAAAATCGTCTCATGCACTCCGTGCAAAATGTGCTTGAAAACCCTTGCAGAATAAGGTATTATAAGACACCGGGTGCACTATGGAGCAGTGGCCATCAATCCTTGGTAAGGATGAGGTCTCCAGTTCGAATCTGGATAAGAGCTCCATTGAACCCGCATGGCGTTAGGCTTTGCGGGTTTTCTCTATCCAGAGTGGGTGAGCTGATCGTGAGCGCCCAAAGAGAGGATGCAGCCATGTATGGATGGGATCAGAACGAACGGCCGTTGGTTGAGCGCAAGTGCGATGGGAGGGTGAGCATGGAGATCATCGCGCGGATCCAAACGGAATTTCCCACCAAGTTCGGTGTGCCGCGGCAGAGCGGTCTGATCGATGAACTGGAGGGCAGGATCGTGTTCGAAAGCGCGTTCCGCAATCCGGACTGTGTGCGCGGGCTGGAGGGCTTTTCCCACATCTGGCTGATCTGGGGCTTTTCGCAGGCCCGGCGCGAGGGATGGTCAGCTACGGTGCGCCCGCCACGGCTGGGCGGCAATGCGCGCGTCGGCGTGTTTGCCACGCGTTCGCCGTTTCGCCCAAATTCCATCGGACTGTCGTCTGTCCGCTTGTTGGGCATCGAGACCGATGCGTCCCAAGGTCCCGTGTTGCGCGTTAGCGGTGCGGACCTGGTGAACGGTACGCCCATTTACGACATCAAACCCTATCTCGCGTTCACAGACAGCCATCCGGATGCGGTGGGCGGCTTCGCCGAAGCTGCGAAGGACCATGCACTGCAAGTGCGCTTCCCCGATGATCTGTTGTCGCAGGTGCCAGAGACCGCCCGCAAACCCCTGCTGGCCGTGCTCGCTCAGGACCCCAGGCCTTCTTACCAGGACGTCCCAGAAAGGCGATACGGCGTTCGCTTCGGAAAGCAGGACATCCGGTTTACGGTAAAAGATGGCATATTGACCGTATGCGAGGTGGAGGCGTACATTGGTGAATAGATCAAAACAGGGCGGCAGACTAGGCCGTCCTGTTTTGTTTCCTGCAAAGGGGATTGCTGCTATTGTGCAATCTCGGTGGCTTCCGGCACCAGCGTTTCCGTCGGCATATCCGTCACTTCGGGCACCACAGGTGCAGCCGGAGCGACCTCAGGCGCCGCCGTTACCTCGGGCACTGTTGTGACTTCCGGCACCATCGTCGCTTCCACAATCGGCGTGGCTGTCGGTGCCGGCGTGGAAGGAGCGGGCATACAGCCGGCCAAGGCCATCATCATGCATGCCACGACCAACAAAACGATCACTGTCTTGCGCATCTCATCATTACCTCTTTTTCTGAATTGGATGTGCCATTAGCATCGGTCGGTAGGCATGGTTGCATGCCTGGAAATTGCTGGAGCGCAACCGTGGCCGATGTTTTCGCATTCGATCCAGAATAGGCTGTTGATCAATGACGCGGATGGAAAACAGCAGTGTCCACATGCTTTGCCTTAGAAGTCGTCGCTCTCGTACACGTCGCAGGTGATCTCGTCGCCATCGACCTGGGTGTAGACGGACAACACTCCGTCGCCCACGTATTTGAACTGAAAGTCAATCTGTGCGTTGTAATCAGTCAATATGGCGTCGTCGCTCTTCTCCACGTAGACCTGATTGTATTTCGTGCCGTAGGTTTTTTTCGCAGTGATGGTGATGCAGTCCAGATTCTTCACGGCCAGCCAGACCGCGCTGGCCACCTGAGCGACGCCGCCGCCAGTCACATTCACGCCGCGGCCGTTCAGCGCGTTTTTGTAGCCGTTTTTGGCCATGCGCGGACCCACGATGTCATTGAAGGAGAACACATCGTCCGGATACAGCAATGTCTCATAGATGCTACCTGCGGCCAATGTGACATTGGTGCGCGTGGCGCGGTTGCCATCGATGGTCAGGCGGGAGGATGAGAGTGCGCGTCCGTTGCCTTGCAGGGTCAGCTCACAATACAGCCTGTTGCCCTCAATCCACAGGCCCATGTCGAACCCGCCATAATTGTTGATGAAGCTGAAGTCCGTGTCTTCATAATCGACCAGTATGGCGTCGCGGCTGCTGTCCACATACTTTCCATTATAGCTGGAGCCATAGGTCTTTTTCTCAGTGTATTCAATGCCGGAGCCCAGTTTTTTTAGCGCCAGGTAGATTGTCGAGGCCACTTGGGCGACGCCGCCGCCGATGACCTTCACGCCGCGCCCGTTGATGGCGCTTTGATAGCCGTAGCGGGACGTTCGTGGTCCCACCGATTCGTTAAACGAGAATGACTCGCCATACCCCACGCGGGTGCCGTCGATGGCCTCTGCGGCCAGCCGGACATTGGCGAGCCGTGCGCGGGTGGATGCAGACAATGGCGTGGACGCCTGCATGGCGCCCGCAGCCTGCACGGGCAGTGCGCCGAACAAAAGGATCAGTGCCAGAAACAGGGCCAGTTTTTTCATCTCCATCCCTCCCATCAGCCGTTCTTCGTGGTGCTTGCCGTTCATCGCACCCCTTTGACGATGGGCCGGGGGTTTGGTTCCAAATGTCAGTCTTCGATGACGCAAAATGCCTGCGCAAAGCCAGCTGCATGACTGATGGACAGGTGGACGGACTTGCCGCCGAGGGCGTCAAAGCGCAGCCTTGCGCCGCCATGGAGTCGCGCGGCGGGTTTGCCGACGTCATCCCAATCGACCTCAATGTCCTGGGTAAAGAACCCGCGAAATCCCGTGCCGAGGGCCTTAGCGACGGCCTCTTTGGCACAGAAAATGCCGGCCGCGGTGTTGGCGCCGCGAGCCTCTATGCGTTCGCGCTCGCCCTTTGTGTAGATGCGCTCGAGAAAGCGCGGGCGCTCTATCGCGCGCGCCATCCGCGCAATGTCGATCAGGTCGGTGCCGATGCCGATGATCATGGCGTGGTCTCCTTTGTGCGTATTGCATCCCGTATCGACACATCTCCTGCGTACAATGGCCTCACTGTGCCGTCATCCAGCCGCAACAGCAGCGCGCCGTCCTGCGCGATGTCAACGCATGTGCCGAATACCTCGCCATCCGGGCAAAGGGCCTTCACCTTTGCGCCGAGCGTGGAACTGAGCCCTTTATATGCGGGCATGATCCGCGCCATGCCGTCCTGTGCCCATTTTTTGTAGGCGTCCTCAAACGCATCCAGAAACGCCTCAGCAACCGCGCACCGGCGCAGCACCTTGCCGGACACGCTCTGAATGGAGGCTGCATCGGGCAGATCGGGGGGGAACGCCATGCCGAGTACATTGATGCCCACGCCAATCACCGCGAAACCCGCCTGTTCGCCATCGGCGCTCAACTCCAGCAGCGTCCCCGAGAGCTTTTTTTCCATGCACAGCACGTCGTTGGGCCACTTGATCATCGCATCCATGGCCGTCAGATCCCGCAGCGCCCGACACAGCGCCACCGCAGTCACCATCACCAGCTCCGGTGCGCGGACTGCGGGCACGTCCGGGCGCACAATCAGCGTCATCCACACGCCAAGCCCGGGCCTGGACAGCCATGACTTGCCCCTGCGTCCACGGCCTGCGGTCTGCTCGTCGGCCAGCACCAGCGTCATATGCGGCGCACCCTGACGCGCCAACTGCTTTGCAACCTGGTTTGTGGAGTCTACGCACGGGAAATACACCGCGCCGCGCCGCGCCAACGAGGCGCTCATCAGTGGATTCGTCATGAAACATCATCCCCTCACAGCACAACATTATAGCAGGCGGTTGAAAACTTCACAACCGAAGGGTATACTAAGGATGCAGTTTATTTCGTGTAAGAAATCCGCGGCAGCGGGAACTTTCGGGCCGGGAAGCGGCACTAAGCCGTATGGCAAAGTCGATGGCAAATGATTAACCAACAAGGGAGAGACCCCAATGAACAACACCCAGGACATCGTGCGCCAGCTCAAAGACAACATCAGCAAGGTCATCGTGGGCAAGACGGAGCCTACGGAACTGATGCTCATCGCGCTGTTATGTGGCGGCCATGTGCTGATCGAGGACGTGCCTGGCGTGGGGAAGACCACGCTGGTTTCGGCACTGGCCCGATCCCTTGATTGCAGCTTCAAGCGCATCCAGTTCACGCCGGACATCACACCGTCTGACATCACCGGCTTCACCATGGCCAACTTCAAGACCGGCGAGATGGAGTATCACAGGGGCCTGATCATGAGTCAGATCGTGCTGGCGGATGAGATCAACCGCACCTCGCCCAAGACCCAGTCGTCGCTGCTGGAGGTCATGGAAGAGGGCCAGGTGACGGTGGATGGCGTGACATACCAGATGCCGCAGCCCTTCATTGTGCTTGCCACCCAGAACCCGGTGGAGTTCGTGGGGACCTATCCGCTGCCCGAAGCCCAGTTGGACCGGTTCTTCATGCGCATCTCCATCGGCTATCCCACGGCGGAAGAAGAGGCCGAGATCCTGGCTCGGTTCACCGGAGACGGGCGGCCCCTGGAATCCATCCGCCCCATCTGTAGCGCCCGCGACATCATGGCGCTGTCTCGCCAGGTGTCCGATGTGTATGTCAGCAAAGAGGTCAGGACCTACATCTCTCTGATCGCCGCCGCATCCAGGAAGTCCGCCGGGCTTCAACTAGGGATCTCCACCCGCGCCAGCATTTCTCTGCTCAAGGCCAGCCAGGCCCGCGCGCTGCTCAGCGGCCGCGACTATGTGTTGCCCGACGATGTGCAGCAGATGGCGCCCCATGTGCTGTCCCACCGAATCATGCTCAGCCCCGAGGCGCGCATGCGAAACCTGTCCACCGAGCGTGCGCTTCAGTCGGTGATCTCTTCTGTTCAGGTGCCGGTGCGGCTGCCATGATTGTCAGGCTGTCGGTGTTCGCGCTGTGCGCATTGGTGCTGGCGGCGGCGGCGCTCTCTACGGGGGCGGCGGTGTATTACATGCTGCTGTTCACGATGCTGATGATGACGGCCGTGGGCCTCGTATCATCATTGGTCGCGCTGTATACCGTGTCCGCGAAGCTGACCGTGCCCCGCAAAAAGCTCACCCGCGGCCACAATGCACAGCTGGCCATGAAGGTGCGCTATGTGAGCGTTCTGCCGGTGCGCAGTGTGCAGCTGGTGCTGCTGGTGCCGGAGGACGAGAAGGCCACCGAGACCATGGACGTGCAACTGCCGCCATTTCAGGAGCGCGAGTTTACCTTTCAGCTGCCTTGTCCGCATCGGGGGCTGTATCACGTCGGCCTCGACGCGGTGGTGGTGACGGACATTTTTCAGCTTTTCCGGTTCAAGCGCAGGCTCAAGGGCGCGTCGCAACTGCTGGAAGTGCGTCCGGCGGTGACAGAACTGCCCGCCATGGAACTGCGCTCCGGCGAGTCTGAACCGAACGTCCTCACCCGGATGACCGAGGACACCGCTTCCCCTTCCGACACCCGCAACTATCGCGCGGGCGATCCCCTAAAGCGAATCCACTGGAAGCTCAGCATGCGAAAGCGCGAGTTGCTGGTGCGCACATTCGAAGAATCGGCCAAGCCGGACACCCTGATCTTGACAGACCTCAGTCCGCTCACCACCCTCAGGAGCCAGGCATTGGCCACGCAGGACATGATTTGTGAATGCGCCGCATCCATCGCGCTGGCGCAGCTCAAAGCGGGCTACCCGGTTCGCATGCCGCTGATGAGCGAGACGCCCACGGAGCCAAGCGGCAAATCGGCAGTTGAGTTTAACCGGTTCCTGGACGCGCTGATGCGCGTACCGTTTGACAGCCCGTACCCGTTTGAGCAGGTGCTGATGCTGGAGATGCGCCGCATGCAGCGTACCGGCGGCGCCGTACTGATCACGTCGCGGTTGACGCCAAGGACCTGCGACGTGGCGCAGCAACTGCGCAGGTTCGGCATGCAGGTGGCCGTGTGCTGGATCACCGACACGCGCCGCGCCGAGGCCATGGAGATGCTGGAGCGGCTGACGTTGATGGGCATCCAGGCCCACAAGATCGATCCGTATGACAAGGGAATCGCAGTGCTGGCGGATGTGTCCGCGATGTCGTTTTCTACGTAGGCTGAAGACGGATCCCTTTGGCATCGGCCTCGGGCTTGGTAGCATCCTGCGCGAAGCGAGGAACCTCCTGCGCTCAGTTGGGAGGGCGGAGTAGATCCTTCACTTCGCTCAGGATGACACGATGAAGGGGCTGGCGACGCCTGAAGGGGCAGGCGGCACTGAGATGGGGCGATGACGCCCTCGCTTTACCGAATACAATCAAAGGACATAACAATGAACCAACGCCAAAAGCTGTACGAACTCCTGGGCACGATGATCATCTCGGTGCTCCTTTCCTGGTCGCTGACCATGATGATCACCGACTCGATGCAACTGTCGGCCGCCTCTTATGCGGTCCTGTTGACCTGCGTTGGCGTAGCGGGGCTGACAGCGTTTGGGCTTTGGAACAAGCTGACTGCGTCCATCGCCGCGGGCATTGCGCTTTTGGGCGGCGTCATTTGGGCGCTGTCTCCAGCCCAGCCGCTGCAAAGCGTGGTGGCGCTGGTCAAGGCTTTTTTTGCCTTCAACGCGGGCGAGCAGGTCATGCTGCAGGAACACTCAATGGCCATTGCGATGCTGCTTTCAGTGCTGCTGACGCTGGTGATGCACTGGCTGGCGCGGATGCAAGGCGGTGTTTATCCGGCGCTCACCCTGGCCATCATCATCGTCATGGCCAGTTGGCTGGTGGACAAGCGCCTGAACGGTTGGTATATGGTGCCGGTGGTCGCGGCGCTTGGAGCGATGTTTGCCCGCGCGCCGGACGACCGGCTGCCCTACATGCGCGCGCTTCCCGCGGCCGCCGTGGCGGCGCTGTTGGCCTTTTTGCTGGTGCCTGCGGGCAATCCCACATGGGCCCCGCTCAAAGACGGCGCCGACTGGGTGCGCAAGATGTTCTACGACTACTTTTTGTTCACGGACACGCGCGTGACATTCAGCCTGTATCCCGACGGATTCCAACCACAGGGCGAGCCGCTGGGCGGCCCTGCAGACCCCAGCGAAGGCGCGGTGATGCTGGTCGAAGGCAACGACCCGCTGCTGCTGCGCGGTTCCATCAAGCGCACCTACACGACCTACTCTTGGACCAACTCATCCGTGAACAACCGCTATCTCTTCGTCGATCCGACCAAGCGCTCCATCCGCGACCAGGTGTTTGACAGCGAGCGCCTGTCAGAGCTGTCCCACGGCAACGCTTTCAAGGAAGTGACTGCCAAGGTCACGATGCTGGGCGACGGCATCTCCACGTTGTATGTGCCGCACCGCCTGCGCGACCTCTCCGCAGGCATTGACAACGCCATCTACTACAACACGGCTGGTGAGGTCTTTATCACGCGCGGCGTGCAGGCGGGCGACAGCTATACCTTCACCGCACAGACGAAATCCGGCGGCAACAAGGCGGTCGAGCAGTTGCTGCAGGCCGCGTCCGCGCTGAACGATCCGCTGTATGACACCGCCGTCCACGACTACACCGCACTGCCCAAGGGCATTGAGGGCGGCGTTTACGATCTGGTACAGAAGCTCACTGAGGGCAACCTTTCGCCCTATCAAAAGGCCCTGCGGCTGCAGTCGCACCTCATGAAGAACTACGCCTATTCGCTGGACGTGCCCTACCCGCCATCCAACCGGGACTTTGTGAGCTATTTCCTGCTCACCGAAAAGAAGGGCTATTGCAGCTATTTCGCGTCCGCCATGGCCGTCATGGGCCGCATCGCGGGGTTGCCCACGCGGTATATCGAAGGCTACATGGTGAAAAAACCCGGTCCGGATGGCACGATCGTCACCGGACGCAACGCGCACGCCTGGGTCGAGGTGTATTTCAAGGGCGTGGGCTGGGTCAGTTTCAACCCCACGCCGGGAGACGAGATCGGCAGCGGCGACGCTGCGGGCGGCAGCGGAAACCAGGGTGGCGAGCAATCCGAACAGCCGGAAGACGAACCCCAACCCACGCCAGATCCGGGCGAGGACGAGGAACAGCCCGCCGAGCCCGAGGAAGCGGAAACCCCCGCGGACCCGGAGGCGGATGGCCTTGACGCTGCGCAGCAAGACCCGCCGGAGGCGGACACAGAGCAGCCCGAGGACGAGCCGGAGGACCAGGAGGACCCGCAAAGCCAAGCCGACCCGGACCGCCCAGCGTGGCTGTACATCATCCTGATCCTGGCGGCGCTGGGCATCTGCGCGTTGCTGATAAAGGAGCGCTTGCAGAAAAGCGATCCCGTGTGCCTGGAAAAGCGCGCGGAAAATGAGTCCGAACGAATGGCGATCTGGTATCGCGCGCTGCTGTTGGTGCTGGAGCAACAGGGACAAGCGCCAAACCCCCAGGAATCGCCGGAACAATTCGCGCAGCGGCTGAAGGACGCAGGACTGGCGGGCGACGGACTTGTGTATGTGGCGCAGCAACTGACCCGGCACCGGTATGCGAATGTCGACCCTCACGACGATGCGTACGCACAGGCCGCATTGGCGTATCAGAAGCAGGTGCGCGCACTGAAATTCGTGGAGAAGGCAGCGTGGTATCGGAAGCGGTTGATCAGCGGCATCGGGGATCTGGAACAGATCCCCTAGGTAAGCGATGAGTAATTCGGTTGCTGGCTGGCGAGTTGAATTTTCGTCCAGGTGCGCTTGCAGAAACCGAAGGCGTAGCAGCGCTACGTCGAGTGTTTTTGCAAGCGCACATGGGCGGAAATGCAGCCGTCAGACGGTGATCGAATTGTTCATCGCTTACCTAGGCTGGCAGATGACGTATGCGTACCTGCCATCCATCCGCATTTCTTTCGCATCACCATCCGCATTTCGTCGAGCGATTCTCCTCATGCCCGTCCCCCCTCTCGCATATAGGATGTCACCAATGTGCAGGAGGCGTCGCCCATGAGGAAACTGCTTATGAAGAACCTGATCTGTTTCGCGCTGATGTTGGCGCTGTTATCGATGCCCGCATACGCTTCTCCGGAGTTGGATCAGTTCCACGCGCTGCTCGTTCCGAAGCTGGAATCCACAGGTTCCATGCAGGATCCTTTTGATCGGTGGGCGCGGGAGTTCGTGGCGCTGATCCAACCGGAGATTCACTACGCGTCCTGGCCGGAAGGTCAGTCGCTGCTGATGGATGTGTGGATTGGCAGTCTGTACGCGTTTTCCATTGAATTGCTGGCGGAGGGCGAGCGGGTGGCCATGCAAACCAGCCTCATACCGGACAGCGACTGGATGATTTTGTCCGACGACTCCGCAAAAGACATCCTGTCGCTATTGGCCACATGCAGGGAGGCGCTGTCGCCGGACCTGGACTGGCCCCAGGCCGACTGCACGCTGACAATCCACGCGGGGCGGGCCATTGAGCAGCTTCGGACGTGCGCGGACGGCATCGATCGCTGGGCGGAGGTGGCGGACGACCCCAACAAGGAATGGGACCGCGCCATCGCCATCTTCTTCCGGGGATGCGCGGACATTCTGGGCGGCGATGCGGCCGGCGCGCCCGTGCTGTCGGTATTCGTTGATTACCAGGCCCCCAACCTGATACCCGGGTCAATCCAACGGAGTTGGGAAGAGGCAACCGCATCCCACGCTGCGGAGGTGCTGTCCCTGATCCCAGGGGAGTTGGCCAGGGCGATCGCGGGGTTGGAGGGAGCGTGATGGTCTAACAGCCCACCGTCATCCTGAGCGATGCGAAGGGCCTCCCCGCTGTGAGGCGATGATCCTCGCGGCGGGGAGGCCTTTGCTTCGCTCAGGACGACCGCGATGGGGATGGGATTTCATGAAAAACGCGGGACTTGATTGCCGGAGCGCTTTGGGTGTACAATAGACAGAGTGAGGAGCGTGACTGCCATGCGTGTGCTGCTGTCGCCGGACCAAATGCGCGAACTGGAGCGGGAATACATGGCGCGGACAACCAGCTCATCCATCGAACTGATGGAGCGGGCCGCGGAGCGGGTGCTGTCCATCATCGAGCGGATCCTGGGGCCGTGCGAGGGGCACCGCGCCTATTTCGCGTGTGGCCCTGGCGGCAACGGCGGCGACGGTTATGCAGCGGCTCGGCTCTTTGCCGCGCGGGGCGGACGCGCGGTGGTGATCTCGGGCGCGGATGAGTCCATGCTTCGCGGCGACGCACGGACCAACTGCCTCCGTGCCCACGCCACGCCGCGCTGCTTTTTCCATGAGGTCTCTGATTTGGATGCGTTGCCCGCGCCCGACATTTGGGTGGACGCGCTGTTTGGCATCGGCCTGACCCGGCCGCTGACCGGCCCCGCGTTGACCCTGGTCAAGCGCATGAACACCGACGGGCGCGTACTGGCGGTGGACATCCCTTCGGGGCTCGATGGCCAGACCGGCATGGCGCTGGGCGAGTGTGTCCATGCGGAATGGACGCTCACATTCGAGCGGGAAAAGCTGGGCCACTTCCTCATGGACGGACCCGACAAGTGCGGCGCGTTGACGGCGCAATCCATCGACATACCCGGTGAGCTGCTCCCCAAAGACGCTGTGTTGCTGGTGGAGGACGCGGACATCGCGCCGCTGTGCTGCCCGAGAAAGCGCAACACGCACAAGGGCAGTTATGGCCGCGTTGTGATCGTCGCAGGCTCCGTGGGCATGGCCGGCGCCTGCGCCATCGCAGCCCAGGCAGCGCTGCGCGCCGGCGCCGGGCTGGTTCAGGTGGCCTGCCCGGAGCCTGTGGCGCCCATCGTACAGACGCTGGCGCCCTGCGCGACCTGCATCCCGCTGCAGACGGAAAACGGCGCCATCGCCAAGGAATCGGTGCAGCTCTTGCGCCAGGCGCTCCGTCATGCGGATGCATGCGCCATCGGACCAGGCCTTTCGCGGCATTGCGCAGACGAGGTCGTCGAGGCGGTGCTCTGCTGTGAAAAGCCCGCGGTCATCGACGCCGATGCCCTCAATCTGATCTCTGCGTCGGACGCGCTCAAAGCGCGACTCAAAGGCCATCATGTCATCACACCCCATCCGGGGGAGGCTGCGCGGTTGCTCGGCCGGATATGCACGGACCCCGTGAAGGATGCAATCCAGCTGCGGAATCTGGGCTGCGTGGCGCTGCTCAAGGGCGCGGCAACCGTGGTTGTCGGCAACCGGATCCATATCAGCTGTAGCGGCACGCCAGGCATGGCCAAGGGCGGCAGCGGCGACGCGCTGACGGGCATGCTTTGCGCGCTGTTGGGCCAGGGAAAGCCACCGGAAGACGCGGCGTGGCTGGCAGCGCACCTGCACGGGCTGGCGGGATCTCAGGCCGCGCAGGCTGTGGGCGAGGCTTCGATGACCGCCATGGACCTGGTGGATCAGATCGGCGGAGTGCTGAGCCGTGGGAGCGAATAATCCGTTGCGGCTGGCCGCCGAGGCGAAGCATGGCCGCGTGCTCCTCTCCCGGGACAACGCGCTGTACTACGCGCCCGCGTCCGGCGAGAAGGTCCGCTTGATGGCGAGCGACGTTGCCCTTATCGAGGCCTGGGCGGGCATCGTGCCGCGCGGCCTGGGTGAAGATCTGTTGCGCCTGCGTGGCCGCGAGGTCACGGCGCCCGAGCTGGCGCTGTTTACGCTGGGCATCAAGCAGCTGGAACTCCACGCCGCGTCCGGCGCGTGGCAGACCTATGACAAGGCCATCCGGCAGCGGGCGGCGCTGGCGCTTCGCGATGGGCGGGGCGGCGGCGGTCTGCTCGGATGTTGGATGGTGATGGAACGCGCAAACGAGAAAGGGGATCAACCTAGATGAAGATTCAATGGCTGGGTCACTCGTGCTTTCTGATCACCAACGCGCACGGCCACACGCTGCTGACTGATCCCTTCGACGGTTCACTCGGATATCCCGTGCCGAAAAAGAAAGTGGACATCGTCACCGTCAGCCACAATCACTTCGACCACAACTACGTGGCTGAGTTGCCGCACGGCTATCTGCTTGTGACCAAGCCCTCGATGTTTGCGAAGCACGGGTTCGCGGTGTACGGTGTGAACAGCTTTCATGACGACTGTGATGGAGACAAGCGCGGCCGCAACATCATCTATGTCATCGAAGCGGACGGTGTGCGCGTGGCGCACCTGGGGGACCTGGGCCACCTGCCCAGTCCCAAGCACCTGACCCAGTTGGGCCGCATCGATGTGTTGCTGACCCCCGTCGGCGGGTTCTACACCATCAATCCCAGCCAGGCTGTGGAGATCGTCAATCTGGTCAAGCCGAGAGTCACCGTGCCGATGCACTACAGAAACCAATACTGGAAAGATACCAAGATCCAATCCGTCGACGCGTTCCTGGCGTTGGCCGGCGGCGCGGCCGAGGGGTATGAAGCGCTGGAACTGGCGAAGGATGACATGGACCGCATGCCCAAGGTGGTCGTGATGCAGTTTGTGGGGTAGTGGGCAATGGCGCGCCGCACCGTCCGGTGTGGCGCGCCCTGTTATACCTCAAACGCAGGCAACTGCTCGATGACCCCCTGCTCCTGCTCCGGCAAATCGTCCAGAGACGCAATGCCAAAGTGGCTCAAGAACTTCTCGGTCGTGCCGTATTCAATGGGTCTGCCCAACGTCTCCCTTCTGCCCACTTCCGCTATCAGCCCCTTGTTCGACAGTGACTGCACCGAATAATCGCATTTCACGCCGCGCACAGCCTCGATCTCTGTCTTGGTGACCGGCTGACGATAGGCGATGATGGACAGCGTCTCCAGCGCCGCTTGGCTGAGGGACTGTTTTTGGACCGGCTGCAACAGTCGCTCCACGTAGGCGGCCAGCTCGGGCCGGATGGACAGTTGCAGGCTGCCGCCGAACTGGTTCAGGCGCAGCCCGCGCTTATCCAAGTCGTATTCGTCCTTCAGTTTGGACACGGCGCCCATCAGTTCTGACTCCGTCATGTCCAGCGAGTGCGCGATGTCCGCGATCTGCACCGGTTCGCCGCACACGAACAGGATCGCCTCGATGATTCCAGCGAGTTGCGCTTGCTCCATTGTGATCCCCCAGCTTTGCACGTCATTCGGTCCATTATAGCGCAGCACGCATGGCGATGTCAAACTGTGTCCAAATCCCCACTCGACGCGCATGTTTATCCATGTTATAATAGTAGCATTCATTTCCGAAAACGGGGGGAACCACCATGCAAAAGGCAACCCACGGCGGGGAAGCCATTGAGCTGCGCGGGCTGTGCAAGTCGTTTGGACCGGTCAGGGCAAACCAAAACATCGACCTGACCGTGCGCACTGGCGAGATCTTGGCGCTGCTGGGTGAAAATGGCTCGGGCAAGACCACATTGATGAACATGCTGTCCGGATTGTACCACCCCGACGCAGGCACCATCGCCATCAATGGGCGGCAGGTGCGCATCCATTCGCCCCATGACGCGCTGAAACTGGGGATTGGGATGATCCACCAACACTTCAAGCTGGTGGATGTGCTGTCGGTGCAGGACAACATCGTGCTGGGGACCGGTACCGACCGCGGCTCTTCCGAAAAGCGCGCAGCGCGCATCCGCGAGATCAGCAACCGGTTTGGACTGTCGATCGACCCGCTGCGCAAGGTGTACACGCTGTCTGTGTCAGAAAAACAGACGGTGGAAATACTCAAAGTCCTCTATCGCGGCAGCAACATCCTGATCTTGGACGAGCCGACGGCCGTGCTGACACCCCAGGAGATCGACAAACTGTTCATCATCCTGCGCAAGATGAAGGCCGAAGGTTGCGCGGTCATCATCATCACCCACAAGCTGAACGAGGTGTTGGCCATCTCTGACAGGGTGAGCATTCTGCATCGCGGCCAGTGCGTGGCCACGGTCAGCACCGATGCCTCCAGCGCCCGCGACCTGACAGAACTGATGGTGGGGCACAGCGTGGACCTGTCCATTGACCGACCCACATCCCCAAATGTCCGACCCGCGCTGCTGAAGGTGGACAATTTGACCGTCTACAACAGCGATAAAGTCAAAGTGCTGGACGCCGTGTCCTTCTGCCTGTCAGGCGGCGAGATCCTGGGCGTCGCAGGCGTCGCGGGCAGCGGCCAGAAGGAGTTGTGCGAGACGATCACGGGCTTGATGCGCGCGGATTCAGGCGTGATCGAGCATCAGGAGACCGATATTTCCGCCATGTCCGCGCGCCAGATACAGGAGCGCGGCATCCACATGAGTTTCGTGCCCGAAGACCGGCTGGGCATGGGCCTGGTCGGGTCCATGGGCATGGTGGACAACATGCTGCTGAAATCCTATCAGGAACAGGCGGGCTTTGGCCTTAAGCGCGCCGGCGCGAAGGACCGCTCGGAGCACATGGTGGAAAAGCTGTCCATCTCCACGCCGTCCGTGTACACGCCTGTAAAACAGCTCTCCGGCGGGAACGTGCAGAAGGTGCTGCTGGGCCGGGAGATTGACGCCGAGCCGGACGTGCTGATCACCGCCTATCCCGTGCGCGGGCTGGACATCAATTCCTCCATGACGATCTACCGGCTCTTGAACGAGCAGAAACTGGGTGGAACAGGTGTGCTGTTCATTGGCGAGGACCTGGATGTGTTGATGGAACTGTGTGACCGGATCCTGATTCTGTGCGGCGGCCGCGTGACGGGCATCATCCATGCCGGCGAGGCCACAAAGGAGCAAATCGGATTGATGATGACCGGCTACACGATGGATTCGAAGGAGGTGGGTCTCCGCCATGAATAACTACACGGCGCCATTCCATGTGGCGAAGCGCGCTGACCTTTCGCCCAAGATGGCGCTCATCTACCGTGTGCTCGCGGTGCTGCTGGCGCTGGTGACAGGCGGGCTGTTTATCGCCGCCATGGGCAACAATCCGGTTTCCGTCTACGGCACCATGGTCCAAGGCGCGACGGGCAGCATGTCCAATATCCGCGAGACGATCAAGAATGCCATTCCGCTGTGCATCATCAGCTTGGGGATCACGCTGGCGTTCAAAATGAAGTTCTGGAACATCGGCGCTGAAGGCCAGATCTGTGTGGGTGCGGTGGCCGCGTCGTTCTTCGCGCTCAATTACACCACTTGGCCACAGCCCGCGCTGCTGATCAGCATGGCGTTGGCGGGCATGCTGGCGGGCGCGGTATGGGGCATCATTCCCGCCTACTTCAAGGCCCGGTACAACACCAACGAAACACTGTTCACGCTGATGATGAATTATATCGCCGTCTTTGTCATCCAGATCCTGCGCGAAGGTCCGTGGAAGGACCCCACCAGCGGGTTTCCGAAGGTGCCCATGTTCGAAAAAGCGGCCCGTCTGCCCACCGTGCTGGGCGTACACATCGGCTGGATCATCGCGCTGGTGCTGGTGGCGCTGACGTTCTGTTATCTGCGCTACACCAAACAAGGCTACGAACTGTCCGTGGTGGGCGAGAACGAAAACACCGCGCGCTACGCTGGCATGAACGTGCCGCGCATCATCATCCGCACCATGGCCATCTCCGCAGCGATCTGCGGCCTGGTGGGCATGCTGCAGGCCTCCGGCGCGGACAAGACTCTGACCGACACCGTGGCGGGCGGACGGGGATTCACCGCCATCACCATCGCTTGGCTGAGCCAACTGAACCCGATCGCCATCCTGCTGACCTCGATGCTGTTCGCGATCCTTGAAAAAGGATCGGGCACCATTCAATCGATCTATCAGATCTCGCCTTCCGCATCCAATGTGTTGCAGGGCATCATCCTGTTTTTTGTGCTGGGCGCGGAGTTCTTTGTGAACTACCGCCTGGTCCGGTCCGTGAAGGGAGGCGCGCGAAATGCCTGAGTGGCTTACATATTTGACCAACTTCGGCTTCGCGGTGATCCTGGCCGCCGTGCCGCTGCTGTTCGGCACACTGGGCGAGACGCTGACCGAAAAGGCGGGCAATCTGAACCTGGGCGTCGAGGGCATGATGTACATGGGCGCGATCTTCGGATTTTGGGCGGCGTACGCCACCGGCAGCTTCGTGATGGCGCTGCTGGGCGCGTTCGTGGCGGG
>JAVBTW010000327.1:0-10044 GCA_031555975.1 Eubacteriales bacterium | reverse complement strand
CTACCACGCGTTTTTTGCTCATCCGGAACCGGGCCAGATCCTGATCACCATTCCTCCCTACACCTTCGACGCGGGGCTTCCGGAAGGCTACGCGCCGCGCACACTGGACACTTGGCAGCCGTTCCTCGACGCGGAAGCCATGGCCGAGCGCGCAGTGGCCTGCGAGCGCCATTTTCAGCGGGCTACGGAGGGCGTGGATTGCGACTACATTCCCAACGTCAATCCTTCGTATGGCATCGGACTGTGCAGCGCGTTCCTGTCGAACGCAGCGGTCATTCCCGGCAAGGAGACCACCTGGATTCACCCGGTGCTGCATGCGCTGGGCGAGATGGACAAACTCAGTCTGGACCCATTGAACCCCTGGATCGACTTCATGCGCCGCTACATGAACCGAGCGAAGGAAGTCAGCCAGGGCGATGTATGCGTGTGCATGCTGGCATCGATGGCCCCCAGCGACCTGGCAAACGCTGTGCGCGGCAACGAGCTGTTCTATGACCTGTATGACGATCCGGAGGGTGTGCATCGGCTGTTGTCGTTGTGCGTGGACGCGGTCGCCGGCCTGTACGGCTTGCTGAAATCCAGCACCGCCGCACCGGACGGAGGATTCGTGGCGGGTGGGCTTTGGATGCCGGGCGACGGGCTGTTTCTCAGCGAGGACGGCGCGGACCTGTGCTCGCCGGACAACTACGCAGCACTTTTCCAGCCCCATACGCAGGCCCTGCTGGACCGGATCGGCGGCGCGTATATCCATCATCACGCCTATGGTTGGAGGGTGCACGGAGAGATCGCCAAGCTGTCTGACCGGCTCAGGTTTTTGGAGTTCAGCTGGGACCCCAACAAGCCGCGCCCGGTGGATCATCTGCAAGACGTATTGGCCATGTCCCAGGACAAGCCCATCCAAATCCGGTGCACCTTGCCCGACCTGAAGCGCCACATAGATGAGATGAAGGAAGGCCGCTTCGCGGTGATGGTGAATGTGGAAACAGTGGAGGAGGCAAAAGAAGCCGTTCGAATCGTCAGGAAGGCATCGAAGGTATAGAGACCCCATCATCGCAAAGGAGGCCATCCCCATGCCCCAGTACATCAGCATCCGCGCCCACGGCGCGCAACCGGACACAGACTGCACAGCGGCCATCCAGGCCGCCTGCAAGGAGGCCGCCGCCGCGCAGGCCACCGTGCTGATTCCAGCAGGCGCCTACCACACCGGCTCATTTAACCTGCTTGGCGCTTCGCTTCACCTGGATCGGGGCGCGAAGCTGATCGGGTCGGGCAACATTGCGGATTATCCGTGCACAGGCTACAACCACAATGAGATGGGCGATGTGAGGTCCCTCATTTGGTGCCAGGACGCGGACGGCGTGACACTCAGCGGCGAGGGCGAAATCGACCTGAACGGGCGCGCATTCTATGACTTTGATCGGCGCAACATGCCCCATGCCCGCATGCCGTTCACCGATGAGCAGGTTGCCGAATGCACCGCCCACTACGATGTGCGCCCGAACCAGCCGATCTTTTTCCTGCGCTGCAAAAGGGTGACCGTGCGCGATCTGCGGATCACGGACGCACCATGCTGGACGATGTCGTTTGTGTCCTGCAAGGACGTGCGCGTTTTGGATCTCAGCATCGAAAACGATCTGCGCATCCCCAACTGCGACGGGATGCACTTTTCCTGCTGTCAGGACGTGTCCGTGCGCGGCTGCCACATCTCCGCAGGCGACGACTGCTTTGCGGCCACCTGCATCACGGACTGGAACGAGCCCTGCGAACGGATCACCGTGTCCGACTGCGTGTTCCGGTCCGCGTCGAAGGCCATCTCCATCGGCTATATGCATTCCATCGTGCGCGACATCACGGTCTCCAACTGTGTGGTGCACGAGTCGAATCGGCCCGTTGTGATCATGTCCTGCGCGGGAACCGGTTTGGTGGAGCACATCCTGCTCAACAATCTACGGCTGGACTCGCGCATCTATGCGGGCAACTGGTGGGGCAACGGCGAACCGATCTGCATCATGGGCACCTATCACGACATCAGCCGCTACAGAGACGATGTGCCCGCCCGCGACCATGAGGCCTGCATACGCGATGTGCGCATCCAGAATGTCAGTTGCAGCGGCGAAAATGCGCTCGCCATCGCGGGTGACGGCGGCTCCGTGCGCGACGTGCGGCTGGAAAACCTCTTCTTTGAGCGCAAGCCCAGCAAAAACCTGTGCCTCAAAGGACCCTCGATTGACCTTGCCCCGGGACCGCAGAATGCGGAACTGCCGGACGAGGACGGGCATTGGCTGTACCTGCGCGGCGCAAAGCATGTGAAGATCGTTGGCGCGACCATCGCGCCATATCGGGGCAAGACGTTGCAGGCGTTTGTCCTTCATTGCGATGATGTCCAAACCAACGGTTAAACACGAACCTGTTGCCAAGCCCTCCACGGTGTCATCCCGAGCGACAGCGAAGGACCTCCCCAGCCGCAGCGGTGCGTCCAAAATGGGATCCGCTCAAGCGGGGGCGAGATCCTTCGCTGCGCTCAGGATGACACTGCGGGAGCAAACGCGAAGCCCGAAGTGCCAAACCACTTTCCATGTCTACGAAAGGCGGTGCTGCCCATGACCCCCATCGACCTGCTCCATCCACAATCCGTCCGCGTCGAGACCCCGTCCGGCTGGCATGAGGCGCTGCGCTCCGGCAATGAATGGGCCGCCGACGGCGTCCATATCCGGCTCCTGCCAGGCGCGTCCGGCACCGAGCTGATGGCCAGCTCCGGCGGCGCGCCTTTGCTGGCCCTCGCTGTGCGCTGGCCGTTGGCGCTTGCCGAAAAGACCCTCTGCCTGGGCGACGCCTGGGAGCGCGGCTACGGCGATCTCTCATGGCAGCCGCCCTGCTGGGAGCGCCCACACCACTGGTATGTGCTGATCGACGAGTGCGACGTCTACAGCGCACTGGGTGTGCGCACCCTCGCCGCTTCCATGTGCAGCTGGCGTCTGGACGGCACGGGCGCAACGCTGATTTGCGACACGTCCGTAGGGCCTGCGGGCGTTCGGCTGGAAGGCCGCGAGCTGTGCGCATGCATCGTGGTGGCGGCGCAGAACGAACCCGCGGCATCCGCCTACGACTTCGCCCGCGACTACATGCGCAGGTTGTGCGATGGTCCGAAAAAGTCCGCGCACGTCATCTACGGCGGCAACAACTGGTATTGTGACTACGGCATCAGCAGTCACGCGCGGATTCTCGAGAACAGCGCGTTTACCGCAGAAATGGCCGCCGGGCTTTGTGAGCGGCCCTACATGGTCATCGATGACGGCTGGCAGCTCACTTCAGGACGCGGCATTTGCAATGGCGGGCCGTGGACGGGCAATCGCGATTTCCCGGACATGCCCGGTTTGGCGCAGTCCATGAAGGATGTGGGTGTGCGTCCAGGCATATGGACGCGCCCGCTGCTGACCAGCGAGCACATGCCGGACCGCTGGGTGCGCGGCACGACTGGTCGCGGCCGGTTGCTGGACCCCACCGTCCCGGAGGTGCTGGACTATGTGGAGAGTACCATGGCCCGGATCGCGGACTGGGGATTTGAGCTGATCAAGCATGACTTCAGCACATTCGACCTCACCGGATTGTGGGGCTTTCAAAAGAAAAACTACCGCGACTTTTCCGGCGGCCCATTTGCGGACGATACAAAGACGCTGGCAGAGCACATCGTTCAACTGTACCGCACCATTGCGCGCGGCGCGGGCGCGGCAGCGGTGCTGGGCTGCAACACCATCGGCCATCTTTGCGCCGGACTGTTCGAAGCGAACCGAACCGGCGATGACACCAGCGGTCGCTGCTGGGAACGCACGCGGCGCATGGGGCCAAATTCGCTGGCGATGCGCCTGCCGCAACACGGCATTTTCTTTGAATGTGACGCCGACTGCGCGGGCATTACCGACCAGGTGGATTGGCGTCTGAACGAACAATGGCTGCGGCTGCTGTCCATGAGCGGTACACCGCTGTTCGTCTCCTGCGACGGAGATCAACTGACAAAGGATCAAAAGGCCACCCTTCGCACCGCCTTCGAGCATGCGAGCCGCCCCACCTCCACCGCAAAACCCATGGACTGGCAGTCCTGTCCAGCGCCTGCCCACTGGCGGTTCGGGGACGAGTGCATGACATTTGACTGGTACGAGCCGCCGCAAGCCGGTTATCCTTCAGAAGTCTGGTGGCTATAGCGTCACTCTTGCCCAGTCTTTTGACGCCAAAGGCGCTATTGACAAATCGCATGCCATGGCCTATGCTGTGAATGACAAATGAGCTTCAGGAGGTTTGGACATGAAACGATCGGAAGTCAATGGGGCTGTGCGTTGGGCCAAGGGTGTGCTCGAAAAGACAAACATTCGTTTGCCCGATATGGCCTATTGGAGCGTTTCTGAATGGGCTGCGCATCGCGCGGAACTGGACACCGTGCGCAGCGTCATGCTCGGCTGGGACATCACGGATTTCGGCACCGGCCGATTTGAAGAGGTTGGAGCGGTGCTGTACACCGTGCGCAACGGATCCATGGCCGATCCGTCCATTGGTGTGCCCTACTGCGAAAAATACATCATCATGCGCGACGGACAGCGCCTGCCCAAACACTATCATGTGTACAAGACCGAGGACATCATCAACCGCGCAGGTGACGGCGCGCTGCAGGTGTTCCTGTGGAACGCAGATCAGGACGGCAACCAACTGGACACCGACGTCCATGTATACATGGACGGCATTGAGCGCATCGTCAAGGCGGGCGAAAAGGTGCTGGTCCATCCGGGCAACTCCATCAGCCTGGCGCCGTACGTCGCGCACATCTTCGGGCCTGAGCCGGGCGTTCAGTCGCTGGTGGTCGGCGAAGTATCCAAGGTCAATGACGACAACACGGACAACCACTTTTTGGAGTCCACATTCCGGTTCGCAGAGATCGAAGAGGATGAGGCGATGGTCGCGCCGCTCTGCAACGAATACGACAGGTTTTAGGCCAACGCGCGCAGAGATCGCTGAGAAGGACCTCCCCCCGCAGTGAAGTGACGCACTCGTGAAGCGCGTTCCGCTCACGCGGGGGGAGGTCCGATTTTGCCGTATGCGCGTGGATTGTCCGTGTGGCGCGGCGCGATCTGCGTTTAACGCACTACCTGCCGCCACGGCCGGCGGGTTTGAGGGTCAGCGCGCAGAACTTGTCCACATCGACCTTCGGTTTGCGGTCCGGCGTCAACAGGCCGTTCGTCTCCTGCTGTACGTCCGTCAGTTGCGTATAGCAATATCCTTGGCAGTACGGTATCGCGCGCACCGCGTCAGTCACGCTCTTATACCGCGCCAGGAAAGCGTCCTCCCCCACCACCTTGTCATGATAACCCCAAGTCTCCGCGCCGGCGTCGTCCTGATAGGCGATCCCGCCGTACTCCGTCACCATGATCGCCTCATCGCCGCGCGCCACATAGGTGTCCGCAGCCGCCATCTTCCAATCGTTGCTCGTCCTCATCACCTGGTCACGGTCCGCAAAGTGGGCCGCGATGTCCGCGCCCGTCGCCGCATAGTCGTGCAGGCCCACGATGTCCGTGTCCACAACTTCCCATCCGTCGTTTGTTGACACCAGCCGCGTCCCGTCCAGCGCCTTGCATTCATAATACAGCATCCGCCCGAACTGCTGCTGCCGGGCATCGCAGTAGATCCTCGGCACACCCCAGCTCTCGTTGAGCGGCACCCAGCAGATCAGCGAGGGGTGGTTGTAATCACGCTCAATGAAACCAGCCAGCGCATCCGACACGTGCTTCATCGACTCACAGGTGAACTCGTACATGCTCGGCACTTCGCCCCAAACCAGAAGGCCAAGCTTGTCAGCCCAGTAATAATAGCGCGGATCCTCGATCTTCTGGTGTTTGCGCGCGCCATTGTAGCCGAACTTCTTCGTCCATTCAATGTCCGCCCGGATCGCCTCGTCGCTCGGCGGCGTGATCAGGCTATCCGGCCAATAGCCCTGGTCCAGCACCAGCCGCTGATAAAGCGGGCTGTTGTTCAGCAGCACCTGCCCGTTTTTCACCGCGATCTTTCGCATGCCGAAGTAGGTTGAGACGTCATCAATCACCTGCTCGCCGGAGCGGATGGCAAATCGAACATCGTACAGGCTTGGATCGTCAGGCGTCCATGGGTGGAACTCATCCAGGTCCATCTCCTTGACGCTGACCGCCAGCTCCACCGTGCGCCGGTCCACGGACACAGTCGCCTGGCGGATGGGACGGCCGGCATAGCTGATCTCGACGCTGGCCGACAGCGCCTTATCGGGGATGTCCTTCATGGTCAGCCTGATCTTCGCCATTCCCTGGTCGAAGTCCGGTTCCACATGGGCATGCAGCAGATAGTTTTCGCCAACGGCCTCCAAATAAACCGTCTGCCAGATCCCGCTCGTGGGCGTGTACCAACAGCCCATCCAGCCATCCTTCCAGTATTGCTTGCCGCGCGGCTGGGTACAATCGCGGTCGTCCATCACGCGCACACACAGGTCGTTTTCGCCCTCCGTCAGGTAGTCCGTCGCATCCACGCTGAACGGCGTGTAGCCACCCATGTGCGCACCCGCCACATGACCGTTCACGTACACCGTCGCCTGAAAGTCCACCGCGCCGAACCGGATCAGGATCCGCTTCCCCGCCATCTCCTTGGGCACCGCAAACGAGCGGCGATACCAAAGGAATTTCGAGTATCGCTTGTCCGCCAGCCCGCTCAGCTTGCTCTCCGGGCAGAAAGGCACCTGTATCCGCAGCGGCAGCGCCTGTGCCGGCTGATCATACCCGAGCCGGACCCCCTCGCCGCGCTCATCAAACGCGAACTGCCATTCGCCATTCAGGTTCAGCCACAATGGCCGCACAAAATCCGGACGCGGGTGTTCCTGCCTTGGCATTGCCTTGCTCATAAAAAAGCCCACCTTCTCTTGATACTATTTCATCAGGGCCGCTGTCATCGCTTCCAGCCACGCTTTGAAATTGGCGTCTGTGTTGAACTGCGCCACCGCCTCGGCGCGGGCCTTGCCCTGCGCCATCAGTTCGATCACCGCGGCGCGGTCCGCGCCGGCCTTGTCCCTGAGGCTGCTTTCCAGCACCGCGCGCGCTGCCGCGCCACCCTCGAATGCACGATTGGTGTAAAGCTCGCTGTGCTTGATCCCGTCAAACGACACCTGGATGGTGCGGCTTGTGATGTCGTCCAACTTGATCGCGTTGGCGGACACGACGGATTGAAACTTGTCGTAGTCGGCGGCGTCCTTTTTCACAGGCATGTAGCCGGACATCGCGGAAAACCGGATGTTGGGCTCAATGTCGGTGAACCACTTGAGGAACAGCGCGCTGGCGTACTCTTGCTGGGCCGTGCCCTTGGTGATGACCATGCCCGCGCCCTGCTGCACCATGACGGGCTTGCCGCCCTCAAATCCGGGCACGGGCAGCACCTGGCATTCGATGGGCCGTGTGCCGCCGTCCTCCGTGATCTCGCTGGGAAAATAGGCCGCGGAAGAGGTGGACCCCACATAGGCGATCAGCTCGCCCACCTTGGCGTCATCGCTTCTATAGCGGCCCGACGCCGTAAAGAACCCGCTGATGAACGGCACGTAGTAGTTGTCCCAGATGCGGCGCATCGCGGCCTCGTCCACATGAATGTCCACTTTGCCGTCTTTCACCTGGAAGATCTCGGTGCCCAGTTGCTTCGAGCCGACAATCATCAGGTTTGCCATGGCATCGCGCCCGAAAAACGCCTTGCCGTCACCCATCGCATCTGGCGTCTGCGCGTCGGTCCAGTCGTAGTACTTTTCCGCCACGCGCGTCACGCCTTCAAGTGTTTTCAGGTCATCATAGCTCACGCCGTTGGCATCCGCGAAGGGTTGCCAATCGGTCTGGTTGAGCATGAAGATCTCAGTGGACTTCGCGATGGGGAAGATTTTCAGTTCACCGTTCGCACCGATCTTGCCCTCGTCGATGTATGAGGTCAGATACTGTTTCTGTTCCTCCTCGGTGAAGTTGGGGCCCAGATCCGCCAGGATGCCCAGCTGCTCCGCGGCGTACGCGGTGTCCGCGTAGGATGCGAACACGCAGGGCATGGGCTGGCTGCCGACCTCCTTCTTCGCTGAGGACAGCACGGCAGTCTCGAGGTCCGCCACGCTGCCCATGCCGTACCCTTCGACAATGATGCCCTTCTCCGCGCCGACGCTGTCGTTAAACTCCGATATCAGCTGATCAAACGCATTCATGGTGTTGCCGTTGTAGTAGTGCCAAATTGACACCGTGACCGGGTTCTTCGGGTCCAGCTTCACCTGCTGCGCATTCGAACCACAGCCCACCAGCATCAGGATGACCAGAAGCACACTCAACAAACCCAACCATTTCAACCTTTTCATTTCCCATACCCCTTCCCAATCGTTTCCATACGCACCAACAACCGCAACAGCGGCTTACATCAACAGTTCGTCCAGCAATCCATACAGCGTCTGCACATCGATCGGCTTGGCAATGTGACCGTTCATGCCGGCCTCGATGGACTTTTTGGTGTCCTCTCCAAACGCATTGGCGGTCATGGCGATGATCGGAACACTTCGCGCGTCCGCATGGTCCATGTTCTTTCTGATCTCGCGCGTCGCGGTCAGTCCATCCATGACCGGCATGCTGATGTCCATAAAGATCACATCATAGTAGCCCGGCGGACTCCCGAGGAACGTGTCCACCGCTTGCTGCCCGTCCCCGGCGGTCTCAACCTCGAATCCGGCAATCTCAACGATGTACGTGGCGATTTCCAGGTTGATTGCGTTGTCCTCAACGATCAGCACCCGCTTGCCCTTGAAATAGCCCTGATAATCTCGATCCACGCGCGCTGCGTCCGTCATCCGCTCCTGCGCGGCACAGGTCATTCCGAGTGTGAAAAAGAATTCTGACCCTTCGCCGGACTCGCTGACCAGCTCGATGCGCCCGCCCATCGCGCGGATCAGGCTGGTTGAGATCGCCAGGCCCAAGCCTGTGCCCTCGGGGCGACCCGCCTTTGCGTTGGCCGTTTCGGACTGCTCAAACGCATTGAAAATTTTGAGCTGGTCCTCCTTTTTGATGCCCACGCCGTTGTCCTTGACGCTGAACCGGTATTCTGCGCGGCCCCGCTCTGGCGCGCACTGCTGCTCAATGCGCAACGCGATCGCACCGCCCGATGGCGTGAACTTGCCCGCATTGCCGAGCAGGTTGATCAGTACCTGGCGCAGTTTCTGTTCGTCGCCCATGACCAGCTCGTCCAGTATGTCCATATGCAGATCAAACCGGATGCCTTTGCCCTCCAGTTGCTGGCGCATCAGCGTGTCCAGGTCCGACCCCAGCGCCATCAGCGACAGCGGCTGCGTCTCCACGGTCATCTTGCCAGACTCAATCCGCGACATGTCCAGCACGTCGTTGATCAGCGCGAGCAGGTGCTTTGCGGACATGTCGATTTTACTCAGGCTGTCCTGCAGCCGCAGCGGATTCTCCTGCATGGAGTCCTTGGCGATTTGGGTCATGCCGATAATGGCGTTCATGGGCGTCCTGATCTCATGCGACATCCGTGACAGGAACTCGCTCTTCGCGCGACTGGCTGTGTTGGATTTGACCAGGCTCATGTGTGTGGTCACGATGCGGGTGATCTCCATCAAGCCGAGCACATCCGCCTCGCTCCACTGTGCGCCCGGCGGCTGCGCGAATAGCGCTCGTCCCACATGCGCGCCGTTCTCCACCATCGCGCAGCAAAACACCGCGCATTCACCCGCCATGTCCTCGCAAAGCAGCCTGCGCACACCCTCTGGCCACGCACTCGCCTGCTCCGTCGTGAACAGCATCGCGCCAGTTTCCCCAAACAGGGAAACCATTTGTGCAAAATCCTGATGCGTTGCCTTGGTCAACTGCTCGGAAAGTTGCCCCACACCCGCGGCGGCCCACTGGTGACTCACCCTACTGACCCCAAAGTCCTGGTCACAGCTGAACACGGCAGCCCGCAGAAGCCCATACAGTTCGCCCAGCACGCTCAGCAACAGGCGGACCGAAGCGTCAATATCGG
>JAVBTW010000130.1:0-10931 GCA_031555975.1 Eubacteriales bacterium | reverse complement strand
AGCCTGCCGGGGCGCGCGGACCGGTTCTGGCCCGCGCTGTCAGACGGCGAGCCGCACATCTCGCTGGGCGAGCGCATGGCCGCCACCTGGGATGGGCGGCGGCGGGGAGAGCCGCTGTCCGGCGGCGCGGACCCGCATCCGGGCCGGGATGTGGGCGGCCTTTTCGCGATGATCCGCTCGGCGGCCAAGCTGAATGCGCGGCAGCTCACCGGCGGCTTTTCGCTGAACGTCGCGCTGACGGGCGCGGCCTTGGCCCACGAGGGCGCGGCGGAGCGCCTGATTCGGCACTGCCTGGGTGCGGGACTGCCTGGCTTCCGGCTGTGCGGCCAGGACACGGAGGCCCTGCTGGACGCAAGGGATAGCCGCGAGCGGGTGCTGACGGGCTGCTCGGGCGGGCTGTGCGACTGGTTTTGTGAGCTGGATACCGCGTTGCAGGATGAGGTGATCAGGCGGACGGTGCATGACGTGATGGACGCGCAATAAAAGGAGGTGGCGTGGGTGCGGGCGGCTCGGGCTTAGGACTCCGCATTGTCGCTTCGCTGGGTTCTGGGCAAGCGCTGACCGAGTCGGTTGGGTTGACCTAGCGGGGCCTCTTCTTTCGGACGGCATGGTTGATCGCAGCGATGGCGCTGCCAAGGTCGATCTGCTTGGGGCAGTGTTTGGCGCACAGCCCGTATCCGCTGCAGCCAACAGGGCCGCCGCGCTCCATGAGCGCCCCGCGCGCCGTCGGGGAAACGCCGTTCATCACCAATTGTCCCATCACAAACGCGCCCGCAAACCCGCTCCGTCCGCCGACATTCGGACAGGCATCCAGGCAACACCCACACGCTGCGCACCGCGAAAACGGGTACATCTCCCCCACTTTCTGGGGTCCCATGCTCTGATAATGCCCGATCTCATACCGGGCCAGCTGATCGTGCATCCGGCTTCGGTCCACGACCAGATCCCGGACCACCGGAAACGCCCGCAGTGGCTCCAGCTTGATCATGCCGCCCACCGCCAGTTCCAAAACGAACGCGGCGCACCCAAGCCGTGGCACCCCGTTTACCCGCATCGCGCAAGCGCCACAGACCTCCTCCATACAATTGCACTCCCAGGCCACCGGGGCGACCGTCGCCCCGTCCACTGTCACGGGGCGCTCCGCGATCAGCTTTAGACAATCAACCGCCGTCATCCCCGGCCAAACAGGCAGCCGGAACCGGTCCCAACCCATCCGCCCGCCCGGCCCGTCCTGGCGGGCCGCCATGACGATCAACTCATTCACCGCTCGGCCCTCCCATCAAGGACGTATCCACCCGCACATGCGAGATGTTCGGCGCGGCTGCGCTGTATTTGCACACCGAGGACAGCTGCAGATTCCCGCGCTCGCCATCGGGTCTGTTCGCCCGAGCGCCACGGCTCTGGCACCGCCAAAGCTGGCTGTGTATGATGGCGCGCGCCATGGGCAATTGGTCCGACAACTGGCGCACCAACATCGCGCCGTAATTGCAGCGCGGTGTGCGGTCCATGGGGTGTGAATACTGAAGCCGCGTCTGCAGCTCGCAAAGGCGCGCGTCCGCGTCCGACAACCGCGCGGCGTCTCCATCGCCAAACGCGGCGTCGCGCAGGATCGCGCCCATGGCCATTATGATCTCGTTGAGCGGCTGCGCGCCGCGCATCGCAAGGATCTGGGCGTTGCGGCTTCGCTGCTTTTTCAGTTCCTCCGCGGCGGCCGCGTCGGCGTAGCCGTCCCATGCCGCACCGTCGATTGCGCTCTTCGCGGCCACGCCGCCTGAGTACAGCGCGGACAGCAGTGAATTGCCGCCCAATCGGTTCGCGCCATGGTACTGCTGGTCGCACTCGCCACAGGCCCACAGCCCGGGCAGCGCAGTTCGGTGATCACCGTCCACACGCAGCCCGCCCATGATGTAGTGTGCTGCGGGATACACGCGCATCGGCACGATCGCCGGATCCTCGCCGGTGTATTTTTGGTACATGTCAAGCACTGCGCCCAGCTTTTGCGAACGCACTGAGGGGTCCAGGTGGGTCACGTCCAAAAACACCTGCTGCTTCCCGCCGATGCCCAGGCCCATCTCGTTGCACACGCGCATGATGGCGCGGCTGGCCTCATCGCGCGCGATCAGGTTGCCCTTTTCCTTGTCCATCTCCTCCAGAAAGTACCAGGGCTTTCCGTTCCGAAGCGTCCATACGCGCCCGCCTTCGCCGCGCACTGCCTCCGAAACCAACCTCGCCTTGTCTCTGCCCGGTATGGCGGTAGGGTGAAACTGCACAAACTCCATGTTGGACAGCGGCGCGCCTTGCACATACGCTGCTGCGATCGCCGCGCCATTGCTCAGCACGGGATTGGTGGACTGTCCATAGATGGCGCTGGAGCCGCCCGTGGCCATGATGGTGGCCTCCGCGGTGACCGACACCAATTCACCGGACGCGTAATCCTTCGCCACGCAGCCCCTGCAGCGCCCGTCCCTGTCCAGGACCAGCGACACGAAATCAAAGCCCTCCATCCGGTTCACACGGCCCGCAACTTCCAGCGGGATCAGCGCGTTGTCATAGGTCTGCAGCAGCGCCTGGCCCGTCGATGCGCCCGCGAAACACGCGCGCTGCGCCGACGCGCCCGCCATGAACCGCTGCGACAGCCGCCCGTCCGGCAGCCGCGTCAGCAGCGCGCCCAGCGAGGCTGCCTCCATGATGATCTCAGGCGCTTCGTCGCACATCCTCCGCACCGGCCTTTGGTCCGCCATGTAGCCGCCGCCGATGATGGTGTCCCGAAAATGCAGGTCCACATTGTCTCCGTCGTCCATGTGATTCAGCGCTGCGTTGATCCCGCCCTGAGCGCAACCGGACGCCGCGCGGCGGGCGTTCAATCGGGACAGCACGACCGCCTCGTGGCCCAGTTCCGCCACGGTCTTGGCCGCGCGCAGTCCGCTGAGTCCCGCGCCAATGATCAGGATCCGGCTCATCGCTAGATCACCCCCGTCAACACGCCGCGCATCGCATAGAAAACCCGCCCGTACAGCACCAGCATGTACAGCCAAAACGCGCTGCTGTAGACCGCCGCCGCGCACTTCCACGCGCGTCTGCGCCCCGCCGTCCGCGTCCAGCCAGAGGTCATGGTGAAAGAATATACGCCGTTGCCGATGTGAAAAGCGAGCGCAAGCGTGCCGATCAGGAATACAATCGCGGTCGGCCCAAGCAGCCGGATGTCCCGAATCGCTCGCTGAATCAGGCAGGGATGGATCAGGATAAACGACAGCATCACGAACGTCATCGCGCGCTGAAGGACAACCGGCGCGCCGCGCCGCCGCGCCGTGGAGCCCGTGTTTTGGTACAGGATGTACAGTCCGATCAGTATGTGCAGCAAGCCAGGCACACCCAGGATGATGATGATCAGCACTGCCGGTGGGGAACCCGGCGTGCCTGCCAGGTATTCATTGCCCACCATGTGCATGTACAGCGGAACGGAGAACGCCAGCGGAAACAGCCCGAGCAGCGAGTGGACGCGCCGCAAGTGATAGTCTATGTGTTTCATTTGGGGCCTCCGATTTTGTTTATGCGGTTCCGCATCTGTATACCGCCGTCGAACGCGGTTTACTACAGGCGGCTCCGCATCGCCCGCGCGATACTGGATAAAAAGGACCTCCCCCGCAACCTGTGCCGTGGGGAGGTCCTCGCCAATCCATGCTCATCGGACCGGCAATCGCGCGATCATCCGTCCGCGCCTCAATACCCGCTGATCGTCTTGACCAATTCTTTTGAAGCCTCAGGTGTTCGGTTTCGTATCAGTTCCAGCACACGCTCGGCCTCCGCGCCTTTCAGAACATGGGGCTGGCCGGTCAATGTATCCAGCGACTTGCTGTTCAGCACCGGGATGATGTTCGGTGCGGCGACCTCCACATAGCCATCCTCAAATACGTGGAATCGCTGCTGATAGATCATGCTGTCCTTGGTCACATATTCGCCCGATGTGGTCACATGGCGGATCAGCACCAGAAAATTGCCCAAGTCATAGGCGATCATTTTGTTCTTGTAGCGCTCAATGCCGGACACCATGTGCTTGTGGTGCCCCAGCACCAGGTCCGCGCCGCAGTTTACCGCGTAGCGCGCCATCGAACGCTCTGCGGAAGAGACCGTGTCGATCCACTCTTTGCTGGTGGTCCAGTGGAATGAGGTCACCACAATCTTACACCTGCCGGTCGTTTTCAGCGCGCGGATGGTGCGCTGGATCTCGGTGCGGTTGGCGGGCATTTGGAATGTACAAAACCCGATGCGCACGCCGTCGATGGTCGCGGTTGCGGTGTTGTTTGCGCCCTGGTCCACCACTTTCAGTCCAGCAGCCCGCACATTGCTGATGGTGTCCTTGTGGCCCGCCTGGCCAAAATCGCTGGAGTGGTTGTTGGCGACGGATGCGATGTCGATGCCGCCCAAGGACAGAATTTCACGGTATTGTGGCATGCCGCTGAGCACAAATGATTTGTTCGCATGGCCCGTGGCGTTGGTGAGGTTTGATTCCAGGTTTGCGATGCTCACATCGTCCGACTGAAAAACGCCCTGGACCTTGTCGAAGAAATAGCCCGCGCCGTGTTCGTCATACAACTGCTTGAATCGGGTGTAGCTCGTCCGCCCGTCTCCGATGGGATCGTCCACCGCCTTTACGCGGCGCTTGTCTCCGCCCAGCACCACATCGCCAATGGCACTCAGTTTGACGACCTTCATGTCGCCGCCGCGCACACGAATTTTGAGCTTGGCCTTGATCCCGTCCACATGGGCCGTGGCGGTGATGGTCGCAACGCCGGGTCCCTTGGCAGTGACCTTGCCCGAATCGCTCACAACGGCCACCGCCTCGTCCGTTGTGGCCCATCTGAGCTGCGGATGCGTGGCCGTGGACGGGCTGACCTTGGCGTCGATCTGCACGCTGTCGCCCTTGTCGGCCGTGACATTGCCGGCGCTGAGGCTGACCGTCTTGACCTTCACATAGGGCGCGCGCACGGTGCAAGTCGCCTTTTTGCTTGGGTTTGACACGCTTTGGGCCTGTACTCGGAACGTGCCGCCCCGAAGGATCGTCACCACGCCCCTGTCGCTGACGGTCGCGATTTGCGCATTGCTGGTTTTCCAGGTGACGGACCTGTCTTGGGCATTCGAGGGCAGCACACTGAGAATCAGATTGAAGTCGTAGCTGACGCCGATCTTCAGGGTGAGCGCAGCGCGCTTGAACTTGACGGCGGTCACATTCGCGGCCTTTTCAGAGGCCGTCACCGGTTCCGCGATTGCAGGCGCAGCGCAACCCATCATCAAAGCCAGCGCCACCAGCGCAACCGCAAGGATTCTCGTCACACGAATCATATTATTGCCCCCCATCTTCCCAGCACATATTTTACCATAACTTCCACTCGTTGGATGCGGCAAGACCGTGGCAAGGTTCGATTGCGACGACATTTAACAATAATGGCGTGATCGGCACAGGCGCTACGATCCCGTGCTCAGATAGTGTTTCACGCCCCAGTTCCAAATGACCAGACAGGGCACGATGAACAGCATGCCCAGGATGGGACTTGCAGCATACAGCCACTCACGCCCCTGCGCCCTGCCGACGATATACGTCAGCGGCAGATAGTTAAAGCATCCGAACGGCAACACGAATGTGAACAACCGCGCCATCCACTTGCCGTAGATGGAAAGCGGATAACCGGCCGCCTCGCGCCCGCCATAAGTGAACACGTTGATCCACTCCAAGCCCTCAATGGTGAAGAAACACACCACCGCGCCCAGGATAAACACGCCCGTGAAGATCACCGTGCCCGACAAGACCATCAGGCAGATGAGGAAGGCCTTGCCCGCGTCCATGGAAAGCCCGGGCAGCGCGACGGCCAGCACCATCACGCCCTGAATGACGCGGCCCAGTCGCCCGATTTCAAAGCTGCCGCCCAACACCTGCAAGAGGGTTGGCCTGGGCCTGAGCATCACCCGATCAAACTCGCCGCGCCGAATCTGATTGGCAAACGAGTCGAAACCGCGCCCAATGCATTCCGCCAGCGCGAACGCGATGTTCGTCACGGCATAGCACAGCGCCACCTCGCCGAACGTCCAGCCCTGAATGTTGTCGAACTGGGCAAACAGCAGCGAGATGCCAAGAAACGACAGCAGCGACATGCCGAACTGGCCGAGCGCCGTCAGGATGAACGTGGACCGGTACTCCATCGCGCGCTTGATCTCCATGGAGATATAGCGAAAATAGATCATGAAGCCTCAACCCCCTTGTATGACGGTGCGGTTCAGCGCGCCGCGGAGGGCGCTTTGGCCCAAGAGTACCAGCAGAACAACCCACCCAATCTGGACGGCGATGCCCATCAGCGCCTCCGCGCCCGCGATGTTGCCGGAATAGACGCGCAGGGGAAAGTCAGCGACATAGCGGAACGGCAGGCAGGAAAGCGCCTTTTGCATCCCGTCAGGCATCAGCGGGATGGGGATCACGCCGCCCGACAGAAAATCCGACACCATCAACAGCATGAGCCGCGATCCCAGCGGCGACATCGTTACGAAGGTCAGCACATACACGAACATGCTGACCGCGACCATCACACACAGGGCGAGCAGCAGCGCCGCGACAAACAGGCCCACAGACGCCGCGCTGGGCGGCAACCCAAAATTGAACGGCGCAGGCAAGAAATAGGCCACCGCCAGAATCGGCAGACAGCGCATCATCGCCGACGACAGCCGCTGCGCGGTCATGTGCCCGGACCACAGCCAATACAGGTTGATGGGCCGGGTCAGCTCATACGCGATGTCGCCGCTGGCAATGGACCGCAGCAGGTCCATGTCGATCACCACGACCATGATCATCAGAAACGCCTGGCGGCCCCAGATGTAGTCCACCAACTGGTTAAACTGCATCTCCGGCGGCACCGTTGCCGAGTCGTAGAATGCTTTATAGATCAGGATAAAGACCGCCCCAAAGAAAAACTGCGTCGCCACGCCCGCCCAGGCGGCTGCGCGATACTGGAACCCCGCGATCATCCGCATCCGAAAGATGCCCAGATACGTCCTCATAGCCCGTGCTCCCGATACAACCTTGCGATGATCTCCTCGATCGGGCGGGACTCGGAGGTCATGTCCTGAATATCCAGGGTCTGGGACAGCTGGTTCAGCGCCCGGGATACAGTGGTTTGGTGGGTGTCCACCTTGTACACCGCGCGTTCGGGCGACCAGCTCACAATCTGGGCATGATCAATCGGCACCCGCTCGTCGTGGCGCGAAAAAGTGACCGTCACCGTGCGATGGTCGTCGAAGTCGCGCTTGAGTTGCGTCATGGACCCGTCGCGCAGGATCTGGCCCTTGCCGATCAGGATCACCCGGTCGGTCAGCGCATCGATGTCATTCATGTCGTGAGTGGTCAGGATCACCGTGAGCTGCCGCCGCTGGTTCACGTCTTTGATGAACTGGCGCACGGCCAGTTTTGACACCGCGTCCAGCCCGATGGTCGGCTCGTCCAGGAACAAGATCTTGGGCGAATGCAGCAAGCTGCCCGCGATCTCAGCCCGCATGCGCTGGCCCAACGACAGCGAGCGCAAGGGCGTGGTCAGAATCTCGGACAGATGCAAAGCCCCGTCCAGCTGGGCGAGGTTTCTCTGATATTCCGGCTCTGGCACCTTGTAGATGTCGCGCAGCAGCTCATAGGAGTCGATGACGGGCACGTCCCACCAGAGCTGTGTGCGCTGACCGAAAACGACGCCGATGTGCTTGACATACTCGGCGCGGTCGCGCCAGGGACAGTAGCCCATGACGGACGCCTCGCCGCGATCGGGCACCAAAATGCCGGACATGATCTTGATGGATGTGGACTTACCCGCGCCGTTGGGACCGATGTAGCCCACGATCTCGCCCTCGTTTACATGGAACGAGACGGCGTTGAGCGCTTCGACATACCGGTATTCGCGGTGGAACAGGGACTTGAACGCGGCCAGCGCGCCCTTTGTGCGGTTGGCGATTTTGAAGGTCTTTGAGATGCCGGAAAGGTGAATCATGCGGTGCTTGTCCTCCGTATGGGTCGGGAGGGATCACAGCGCTGCGGATGCCCGCGCCGAAGGATTGGGCGGGCAGGGAGCCGCGGGGTGTTTGTTTGTGGGGTGTGAAGAGGAACATCGCCCGCCTCAGCGGACGTCCCCCCTACACTTTAATCTCCACCTCCACACCCAGCTCGGCCCGGTTTTCCTCGAGCACCGGGTCCACGAACCGGCTGACGTACTCGGCCACCTGCTCCGGCGCGCGGCCGACGAACTGCTCCGGCTTCAGCAGCGAAGTCAACTCGGCCTGGGTCAAGCCGAAGGTCTCGTCAGAAAGGATCCGCTCCAGCAGGTCGTTTTCCCCGCCCTCATTTTTGACGACCTGTGCGGCTGCCACGCTGTGTGTGCGTATCGCCTCGTGCAGCGCCTGCCTGTCCCCGTTCTTTTCCTTGACGCAATACATCATGATGTTCTCCGTCGCCATGAACGGCAGTTCTTCCCTGAGATGCCGCTCCATGATTTTGGGATAGATCCGGCAACCGGAGATGATGTTCAGATACAGCGACAGCATCGCATCCACGGCCAAAAACGCCTCTGGCACGGCGATTCTGCGGTTGGCGCTGTCGTCCAGTGTGCGCTCAAACCACTGCCCGGCGGCGGTGAACTGAGGATTCTGAAGGTCCGCCATCACATAGCGGGCCAGGGACGCGATGCGCTCGGAACGCATGGGGTTTCTCTTGTAGGCCATGGCGCTGGACCCGATCTGGCCAGACTCAAACGGCTCGTCAAACTCCTTCAGGTGCGACAGCAACCGCAGGTCGTTGGAGAACTTGTGCGCGCTCTGGGCGATCCCGGCCAGCACGGACAGCACCAGAAAGTCCAGCTTTCGGGTGTAGGTCTGGCCGCTGACGGGAAACACTTCGCTGTAGCCCATCTTTTCGCAAATGAGCTGCTCCAGCCGCTTCACCTTGTCATGGTCGCCCTGGAACAACTCCAAAAAACTCGCCTGGGTGCCCGTCGTGCCCTTGCATCCGAGCAGCTTCAGCTTTGGCAACAGCTCGTCAACGGACTCCAGGTCCATCATCAAATCCTGCAGCCACAGCGACGCCCGCTTGCCAACGGTCGTTGGCTGCGCGGCCTGAAAATGGGTGAAAGCCAGCGTGGGCAGGGCCCTGGTCGCCATGGCGAAATCGCGCACGGCCCTGATCGTGTTCACCAACAGCTTTCTGACCAACAGCGCAGCTTGGCGCATCTGGATCACATCGGTGTTGTCGCCCACATAGCAGGACGTCGCGCCGAGGTGGATGATGCCCTTTGCGCCGGGACAGCATTCGCCATAGGTGAGCACATGGGCCATCACATCGTGGCGCACGGCCTTTTCATGGACCGCGGCGCGCTCGTAGTCGATGTCCGTGATGTGGGCCTTGAGCTCCGCAATCTGCGCGTCCGTGATCGGAAGGCCCAACGCCTGCTCCGACTCCGCCAGTGCAATCCACAATCGCCGCCACGTTTGAAACTTGGTGTCGTCTGAGAACACATGTTTCATCGCGGCGCTGGAATAGCGCGTGGACAGCGGGGACAGGTAAATATCGTGCATGAGGGTGCCTCCTTTGCGGTCGTGGGGCGCAAGCAACCCAACCAGTATACTCCCCTTCCTAGCTTCCGTCAACCCCTCCTGATCGCAGCGAGCGCCGCCGACTGCGCCGATCGCATCTCGGTTTATCCTCATATCTTGATGCTCCAGACTGTCGATGGTGACCCCCGGCATCGTTTCCTGCTCGGTTCCATTTCGACTTGGATGGACGCAAAAGCGCCGCCCACGTCCCAGAGGGAGGCGCGGGTGGCGCTGTGCGCAGAGGTGGATTATGGTTTGGTCGAGAGGGGCTTGATGGTCCCGGCGGACCCAAATGTGCTCGACTTCGCCTGCACCGCGCCCTTCGTGGACGAGACCAGCGGGATGGCATTGTCGCCTCGGATGACCGCTTGGTAGCGATTGCTGCCCAGGTCGAAGGATTTGGTGCTGACGCCCGCAAGCATTTCATTGGTGATCGTCAGCTTGTAGGCGCCGAACTTCTTGTTCTTCAGCGTGAACGTCATGGGTCCAACGGATCGCTGATAGACCAGCGTCTCGCCGTCGTACAGCTCGAAGATGAACCCGTCCGCGCCTCGAATCGTCACGCCGGTGGCGTTGGCCACGAACACTTCGGCCTTCAAGGCGCCCTTTTCATAATACAGGCGCTTCGTGCTGGTGTACAGGCCGGGCTTGCCCTTGATGTACAGCGGCCTCGACCGGCTGTAGCTGTTGCTGACCACGGTCAGCTTGCACTTTAGTGTGCCGCCGTCCTTGTCCTTGACGGAGATCGTAGCAGCGCCAGACCGCTTGGCGGTCAGCACGCCGCCGGTCGTGAGGGTGGCGACGCGCTTGTTGCTCGTCTTCACGGTCAGTTCGGGCAGAACGTTGCCGTCGGCTGTGGGTTTGACCAGTTGGTATTGCTGGCCCACGGATACGCGCAGTGTCTCAGGGATCGTCCATGAGACCGGCACCTTCTCCGCCGTCACCACCCGAATGGTCGCCAGGTTCAGCTTGCCCGTGCTCTTGGCTTCGAGGCTGAACTGGTACAGGCCGGGTTCGAGCCGTGCCATCTCCTGGCCGGTGAAGCTGAACATGGCCAGCTTCTTGGCCTTGCTCAGCGCGCCGTTCGCCTTGAGAAGCTGTTTTGACGGCACGGGCTGGGCGGCCTTTTGGCCGAAGCGGCTGGCGTTGACCGTCTCGATCCGGGCGGTGACGGACCCTTTGCCGCCAAAGTTGATGACGGATTTCACGCCTTCGCCGATCTTGAGGGTCACCGTGCCGTCCAGCGGGTCGTAGCCCAGCCCCGCGCCCTGAAGCGCGATCGACACGCCGTCCGCGATTTCGATGATGGACCAGCCTTC
>JAVBTW010000220.1:0-6370 GCA_031555975.1 Eubacteriales bacterium | reverse complement strand
CATTCGTGCCTGGCATCACGCTGATCGGGAATGACACGCGTGAGTTGAGTCTCAATGGCTTCTACCGTGTGGACTACTCGTTCATCCCCTATAGTGTCAACACGACACTGGCGCTGTTCCTCAACGGCATTGAGCTGCCCGGCTCACGCTACACGTCGCAAGACGCGCCTGTGCAGATCCGCGGCACAGTGCTGTTCCAGCTTTCCGGCACGACTCCGGCTTTCCTGCAGTTGCGCAACGTGGATCCCACGAACAACGCGGTTCTGGTGACCGGAGAATTCCCGAACACCGTGAACGCGGCGCTGTATATTACGGGCATCGTGGCGGTGAATGGCTAACCGTTGCTGCTGACTCCAGGGTCATCCTGAGCTCGGTGAAGGATCTTCCTCCGCATGGAGGAGGATCCTTTGCAGTGCACTGGAATGCTTCATTGCGCTTGAGACGAACCGAACACGGAGCGGATTGACAGGTTTGCGCGTGAGATGATATGATGTCTTGGCAGATTCACAGAAGGGGCGAAAAAATGAAGGGCAAGGCAGTGCGCGGGAACCTGTTGTTGATCTTGACGGCGCTGATTTGGGGGATTGCATTTGTGGCCCAACGGATGGGGCTTGATCATTTGGGCTCATTCAGTTTCAATGGGATGAGGACGCTGTTGGGCGCGTTCGCGGTGATGCCGGTGGCGCTTTGGAGTGGAAAGCGTGAAAACGCTTCGAAAAGTGACAAGCGTACACTGGTTATCGGCGGCATCGCTTGCGGTGCGGTGCTGTGCATGGCGAGCAACCTGCAGCAGGCTGGCCTGTTGTATACCTCAGTTGGCAAGGCGGGGTTTATTACCGCGCTGTACATCCTCATTGTGCCACTGATCGGCCTTTTGATGGGCAAGCGGGTCACGAAGCTGTTTTGGATTGCGGTGACGGTGGCTGTGATGGGCATGTTCCTGCTAACCATGCGCGGCGCGGAACCGGTGTCGTTGGGCGATCTGCTGGTGCTCGCGTCCGCCTGTCTGTTCGCGGTGCACATCATGGTGATCGACCATTATTCGCCAAAGGTAGACGCAACGATGCTGTCGATGATACAATTTTTCGTCAGTGGCGTTCTGTCCATTGCGGTGGCGCTGATGACGGGCGAGGTGTTCAACTGGACCGCTGTGAAGGGCGCGATGGTCCCGATGCTGTATTCGGGCATTTTGAGCTGTGGCGTGGGCTATACGCTGCAGATCATCGCGCAAAAGGATGTGAATCCTGTGGTCGCCAGCCTGCTGATGAGCCTGGAATCGGTTTTCGCCGCGCTGGCTGGCTGGGCGATCTTGGGGCAGGCGATGACGGGCCGAGAGTTGTTCGGCTGTGGTCTGGTGTTCGCTGCGATTATGTTGGCGCAATGGCGCGGCAGCGCGGAGGCGGAAACGGCATTGTAAGGAAACAGTATCGATACCGGGACGACAGCGATGCAAAGACCTGACGGCATGTCCTTGCCGGGACGGTGTTCTCCAAAAAGACGACAAGAAGATGACCAGGCATGTGTGGCAGGATGCGCTGGACGAGGTCATTGCATTCACGAAGACACCTGCAGTGTCAGGAGACTGTACGCTTGGTTTCCTTTCTCTTTCGGTACGCATTCGCTGAATCATTGAGCGGCCATTTTTTGCACTTCGCTGCGCTCGATATGACCGCTCAGTAGAGGAGCTGAGAGCAGGATGGATGGTTCCACCCTGCTCTTTGGTTTGGGTTTGAATCGCCTACCGCCCGCCCTTGTCGTACGGGACGCCGCTGGCCTTGGGGGCGCGCGATTGCTTGCTGGAGAACGCCAGCACGACCAGCGTCGCGATGTAGGGGATCATTTTGTAGATGTCGCTGGGGATGGGCAAGTCCTTCAGATAAGGGATGCCGCTGTAGGCGGCCGACACGGTCTTCATCAGTCCGAAGAACAGCGCGGCCATGAAGATGCGAAGCGGTTTCCATTGACCGAAGATCAGCACGGCCAGCGCCAGGAAGCCGTAGCCGGCCACCGTGGCGTTGAAGTTTACGCTGGTGGGCACCACGAAAACCAGGCCGCCCAGGCCAGCCAGCGCGCCGGAGATCATCACGCCTGCATAACGGATTCGGTATACGTTCACGCCCACACTGTCGGCCGCCGCCGGATGCTCGCCGCAGGCGCGCAACCGAAGCCCGAATTTGGTCTTGTACAGCACGAATGCGGAGGCGACCAGGATGGCGATGCCGATGTAGGTCGTGATGTAGGTGTCCTGAAACAGCAGCGGTCCGATGAACGGGATGTCGCCCAGTACAGGCACCTTTCTGATGCGGAACGTGTTGGTGAACATGATCTGCTGGACCCCGTTTTCCTGGACCGTGCGGGCCAGGTAGATGGCGAACGCAGGCGCGAACATGTTCAGTGCGGTGCCGCTGATGGTCTGGTCGGAACTCAGGTTGACCGCCGCGTAGGCGTGGAGCAGTGAAAAAACAGCGCCCGCGGCGGCGGCGATCAGCACGGCGAGCAGCAGCTGCCCCTGGCCGGACATGAACGCCTGGGTTTTGTTCAGGACGAATATGGAACAAAACGCGCCCATGACCATGATCCCTTCAAGGGCGATGTTCACCACGCCGCTGCGCTCACTGAACATGCCGCCCAGCGCGACGATCAGCAGCGGAATGGAGAAGAACATCATCTGTTGGAACAGAAAGAAAATGGTTTCCATCAGGGCGTTCCCTCCTTTCTGTCGGCGTCAGTGGGCGGAGCAGGGCGAACCCTTGCGCCACGGGTGCGGCTGCGTTGAGTCTTGCGCCGGGTGCGGCTTAACAAACCGCGCACCGCCAGGCTGAATGCGCTGAAGTAGATGACCAGCGCGATGATGATGTCGATGACCTCCTGCATGTACTTGAGGCTTTGCAGCTGGCTGCCACCCACGGTGATGTGGGCGACAAACAACCCGGCAAAGATAATGCCGATGGGGTTTGACATGCCGAGCAGCGCCACAGGTATGCCATTGAAGCCCTGTGCGGGCAGGATCTCATCCACATGGATGTGCATGCCGCTGGCTGGGGCCAGGTACATCAGCGCGCCCGCCGTACCCGCCAACGCGCCTGCGATCGCCATGCTCATCACGATGGACCGGTTTTCATTGATGCCCGCATAGCGGCTGGCGTTCCGATTCAAGCCGCAGGCTTTCAGCTCATAGCCGAAGGTTGTGCGATTCAGGATGATGTACATCAGAATGGCCAGGATCACCGCCACATAGATGCCTGCGTTGACGGAAGAGATGTCCACGTAGTTGCCCTTCATGTTGAAGAAGATCTTGTCGAGGCCGCCCTTCGGGATCACGGCCGTGTCCAGCACGTTTACGGTCTGGTTCTTCAGTGCGTCGTACAGCGGCGAGATCTTGATCAGATAGCGCGAACCGTACAGCCCGATGTAGTTCATCATGATGGACGAGATGACCTCGTTCACATTCAGATAGGCCTTGAACAGCCCAGGCACCAGGCCCCAGAGTCCGCCTGCCAACATGCCGCAGATCAGGGCAACCACCCAGTGCAGCCCGGCGGGCATGGGGCACATCACGCCCACATATACCGACACAAACGCGCCCACGGTGAGCTGGCCAGGCGCTCCGATGTTGAACAGGCCCGTTTTAAACGCGAAACCCACGCTGAGGCCGGTCATGATCAGTGGCGTGGCATAATAGAGCACCTGCCCCAAGCCCTTGACGCCGGTGTTCCAGCCGCCCTTGAGGATGATCAGGATGCCTTGAAAGGCCGAACTGGGCTCGGAGACCAGCAGGATCAGAAAGCCCGCAAGTAGGCCCGCGATGATGGCCAACAGCGACGCGACGGCGCTGCTTCCGAGAAAACGTTTTATTCGGTTCATACAGCATCGCCCGCCTTTCGGCTGTCCCGTTTGTGGCCCGCCATGTACAGGCCCAACTCCTGAACGGTGGTCTTTTTGGGATCCAGCTGCGCCACGATCTCACCCTCGTACATGACCAGGATGCGGTCCGGCACGTTCATCACTTCATCCAATTCCAGCGAGATCAGCAGCACCGCCTTGCCCTCGTCCCTCGCTTTGATGATGCGCTTGTGGATGTATTCGATCGCGCCCACATCCAAGCCGCGCGCAGGCTGGACAGCGACCAACAGGTCCGGGTTCAGACTCAGCTCTCGGGCGACGATGGCTTTTTGCTGGTTGCCGCCGGACATGCTGCGCGCCCGGGTGACCGCGCCCTGACCGGATCGGATATCAAACGCGTCGATCAGTTCATCGGTGTATCGCCGCATCTCGTCAAACTTGATAAACTGATGGTTTTGGAATTGCGGCTTGTGAAATGACTTCAGAATCATGTTCTCCGCCAGACTGTAGTCGAGCACGAGCCCATACTTGTGCCGGTCCTCGGGAATGTGCGACAGGCCCATGTCGTTGCGCTGCCGGATGGTTGCGTGGGTAATGTCTGTGCCGTTCAATGTGATCTTGCCCGCATCTGGTTTCATCAGGCCCGTCAGCGCGTACACCAGCTCCGACTGGCCGTTTCCATCAATCCCGGCCACGCACACGATCTCGCCCTTGCGCACATTTAGCGTCACGTCAGAGAGCAGCCGCTTGCCGCTCTCGGCGCTGGCGAGGGTGAGGCCAGAGACTTCCAGCACAGGCGCACCGGGCTGCGCGTCACGCTTTTCCACAACAAAGTCCACCTTGCGCCCGACCATCATCTCTGAGAGCGCCTCGGCGGTGGTATCGCTCACCTCAACCGTGCCGATGCACTGGCCTTTGCGCAGCACCGTGCAACGGTCGGCTACGGCCTTGATCTCGTTCAGCTTGTGCGTGATGAAGAGGATGGACTTGCCCTCGGACCGAAGTCCCTGCATGATCTTCATCAGTTCGTCGATCTCCTGGGGCGTCAGTACTGCGGTGGGCTCATCAAAGATCAGCACCTCGTTGTTGCGGTACAGCATCTTCAGGATCTCGACGCGTTGCTGCATGCCGACGGTGACCTCTTCAATTCTCTTGTCGGGTTCCACCATCAAGCCGTACTGTTCCGAAAGCGCCACGACGCGCCGTCGGGCATCGTCCATTTTCAACACGCCGTGCCGAACCGTCTCCACACCCAGGATGATGTTCTCCAGCACCGTGAAGTTCTCCACCAGCTTAAAGTGCTGATGCACCATGCCGATGCCAAAGGCGTTTGCGTCGTTTGGGTTGTTGATGGATGCGGGCTGGCCGTCTTTCTTTATTTGGCCGCCGTCCGGCTGATAGAGCCCGAACAAGATGCTCATCAACGTGGACTTGCCCGCGCCATTTTCGCCCAGCAGCGCATGGATTTCCCCTCTGCGCAGCTGCAGCGTGATGTCGTCATTGGCCCGGATGCCGGGGAAATCCTTGGTGATGTGCAGCATTTCAATGACGTAGGGGGATTGGGACAATGTCGATCACATCCTTTTGGTTTCAATTCACAATTCACAATTCACAGTGGAGTCCCCTCAGGGGCATTTTGCATTGTGCGTTCTGAACTGTGAATTTTATACAATTCGGGCAGGCAAGCCACTGCCTGCCTGCCCGATGCGGCTCATTCGGTTACTGGATCACAGTCACCTTCGCGATTTCCACCGTGATCTGATCGGCTGCGGTGACGTCGGTGTCTTTTTGGATGGCGATCTCGCCGGCGGCAAGTTTCTGATACAGCGCGTCGTACTGCGCCTGATCAAACTTCTCGAACTTGCTGGTGGCCATGGGCAGGCTCACGCCGTCCTTGTCCGCGCCCAGGACGAGGTTCTGGCCGCCGGGGAACGCGTCCTGATAGAACGCGGTCAGCATCTGCTCAACAGAGGAAGCCAGGCCCTTGGTGGCGGAGGTGATGACGGTGGCGGATTCGGGGCTCTGGTCGACGTCAACGCCGATGACCTTGCCGCCCTTGTCTTCCGCGGCCGCCATGACGCTGTTGCCCACCGCGCCGCCGCAGGCGAAGATGCACTGCACGCCGTCGTTGTACCAGCTGGCGGCCATGGCCTGCGCCTCGGGGGTGGCGGAGAAGCCGCCGGTGTAGTGGTAGTTGATGCTCAGATCGGTGACGCCCAGTTCCTTGGCCGCGTCATCCGCGCCCTTCACAAAGCCATAGCCAAACCGCACGACGGCCGGAACGGCCATGCCGCCCATGAAGCCCAGCTTGGTCATGCCTTCGACCACCGCAGCGTAGCCGGCCAAGTAGCCGGATTGCTCCTCGGCGTAAACGATGCCCACGGTGTTCTCGTTGGTGCGGTACTCGCTATAGTCCGCGTTGTGCGGATTGCCGTCAATCAGCACGAACTTGACATCGGGATACATGTCCTGGGCGATGAAGATCGGCTCTTCGAACAGGTAGCCGGGGGTGACGATGACTTTCGCG
>JAVBTW010000334.1:0-3995 GCA_031555975.1 Eubacteriales bacterium | reverse complement strand
CAATGAACGTCTCTATAAACCCGTAGTGTACGACGTTCCCCTCTGTAGTCAGCAGGTATCCCTGCCTCGTCCACACATCGTATGGCACGTGATCGCGGCGCACACGCAGGTCGATATTATCCTCGGGCAACCAGAAAAACGGCAAAATCTCGTACTTCTCATCGTCCGTCCTGGGCGGAAACACTAGGACAAACGCGGTGATGTCTGTGGTGCTCGATACGTCCAGCCCGCCGTAGCACGCCCTGCCCCTCAGTGACTCAGGATTCACCGGGAACGCACACGCGTCCCACTTGTCCATCGGCATCCAGCGCATGGAGGTGTTCGTCCACTGGCATAGAAAGAACTGCCGGAACTGCATCTCCTCGGCGGGGTTTTGCTTGGCGCTCTCGCACATGCCATGCAGGAATTCTTCTTCTACAGTCACGCCCAGTGATGGATTCGTGCTGCGCCAGACAGCGGGATCCGTCCAATCCGAATCCTCTTTGGCGCTGTACACGACCGGAAAGAGTGTCGGATCGACCTTGCGACCTTCCAATAGATCCATCGCCTTTGCGTGTACCTCGTAGCAGATGCTGTTTCTATCAGAACCCGCCGTCGTGATCACGAAGTTGAGCGGCTGCTTTCGTACTGCACCGGATCCCTTGGTCATCACGTCGTAGAGTTTGCGGTTGGGCTGTCCAAGCAACTCGTCAAAGATGCAGGCGTGCACATTATATCCATATTTGGACGCCACTTCTGACGAGAGCGCCTGATACACACTTCGCGTCGGCAGATAAATAATCCGCTTCTGCGAGTCCACGATCTTTATGCGCCGCATCAACGCCGGGGATTGCAGCACGATGTCCCGCGCTACGTTAAACACGATGCTGCTCTGGTTCCTGTCGTTCGCGCAGCCGTAGATTTCCGCTCCCTCTTCCCCATCCGCGCACAGCATGTACAGCGCGACGGCAGCAGCGAGCTCAGACTTACCAGTTTTCTTTGGACATTCCACAAACGCTGTGTTGAACTGACGGTACCCATTGGGCTTGATCACACCGAAGATATTTCGGATGATCTCCTCCTGCCAGGGCAGCAGCAGAAAAGGCTGGCCTGCCCACACACCCTTCGTGTGCTTCAAGTTCTGGATGAACGCCACCGCATGATCCGCCCTCGCCTTATCATAATGTGAAGTGGGCAACATGAACGGCGTCGGCTGGAACCCTATCTTTCGCTTGGCCATCTTCCCACCTCCAAAATGAATACGAGCCTCCGATTGGAGGCCCGCATTGATGGCGATTTATATGAACGAGGAACACGCCCCCGAAAGAGCGCTCCTCGGCAATGTTCTTAGTAGTTGTCCCTGCTGAGGAAAGCGTTCAGGGCTTCCAGCTGGCTGTTTGCGTGCCCCAGGTCGCCAATGTTCTCCCAGTTCGCGTCCTCCGGCTTCGGAGCGACCTGATCCAGCCAGTCGCTTAGGTGCTTCAGGTTCGCCCTCATCTCGGCGATGCGTGCTGCGTAGGTCTCGGCGGCGGTGTTCTGGTTCTTCATGGTGGTGCCCTCCTCGGTGTGTTTCTCTTGGTGTGAGGTCATATTACCATCTTCGGGCACACATAGCCAGATAAGTAACCGCGTTATCACCAGCTGAAAACACCAATGATTCCGAAACTTTGTTGTGTGTTTTATGCCTTTCGGCGACTCAGGTAGACCGAATCGGCCAACGCTTTCCGTAGAATCTGGAGGTCAAATCTCACCGATTGGTATCCTTCGCAGATTACGTTCAGATACCCCTGACCCGGTTCGCCGTAGGGACGGCCTTCGTTCATGATATAGATTAAGGCATCTGTCGGGACACCACGATGGCGCACGGTGATCATCTCTTTCCGGTACAGGGTCGGAACGCCTTCATATCTGTCCAACGCCCACTCATCCTCCGGCGTGAGGCTCCACAGCAGTAAGGGCACGTAGCTGCCCTTCGCAGGAACCACAGTCGCCACCGCGCCGCCAGTCCGGCCGCAGAACATCAGCTTGTGGTTTTCCAGGCGCGAAGTGCCTACGACTTCCGCGTCAGGACAGCGTATGGACATCTGCTGGATGTTCAGATTTGATCCAAACGCAGCATAAAGCCTGCCGTATTCCGGCTCCCTTGTTCTCCCCATGGCTCGATCCATCAGCTGATCAATCGTAATTCTCAATGACTTTTCCCCCTTATCTTTCTGCCGATGGCGGGAAGGGCGCCCCTCCCGCCCATGGCTCTCGTTCATGCGCTGCGCGGCGTTCTGAACGCCGAGTCGCCACTCAGGCGCTTGAGCAGGCATTTTCTTGCAATGGCATATTCTTCACCGATAAACCCAAGCCTAAGCAATGCGGCGAATAATTGCCTGCACTTCCTCAAGCGAAGTCACCTTGGCCGCATACCCACCCGCGGCATTGATCCGCGCGATGGTCACGCGCTGCAGCTCCGTCAACCGTCCCACCGGTGTCTTTACCTCCAGCGCGATGAACCGCCCCTTGTACACACCGCAGATATCCGGAATACCCGCATGCGAGTACTGTCCGCCGCCCCAAACCTTCCAGACGAAGCAATCATCGCCCAGACTTTTCAGGTACCGCTGTATTGCAGCCACGATCTGTTTTTCAAGCACACTTTCACCTCCAGATGTAATTTGTAATGCTGTAATGTGGATTTTGCATAGCTAGAGCTATACACGCGCACACACGCACGCATGCGTGCGCACGCACGTACGCAAGAACCACTTTTCCGCGTACCTATAGAATTTTGGATTACTACATTACATATTACAAATTAAGGACTTCGTTTCCTATTTAATGGTTCTACGTCACCTCTGTGGTTATCCATATCGCAGCGCTCCATCAGCAGTGTCAAGTTGAGTACTGATGCCATTGCAACGCCACCAGGAAACCGAGTCGTTCTGTCCTGAATATATAGATCCGAGTTTCTAAGCTGCTTCATGAACTGCGTGTACGTAAGGCACTCGCCGAGGATCGCGTAGTCGCGGCGGTACTTGGTATACCGATCGTAGATCTTCTTGAACCGAAATGCGATCTCATCACCCTGCACCTTGACCTCCGTCTGTTCGTCCAGCCCCATCCGATCCATGATCTCCAGCGTCTGCTCCACGACACTCTTGTTGCTGGTGCCTCCGTCCAACAGATACTCCCTGACTGAATAGCGCAGGTTGTTCACGCACATGGAAACATCCTGCGAAAACACTTGCTCAAACTTCAGCTCATGTACTGCGCAAAGCTTTTCGATCAATCGCAGCCCAGCCACACAGCACGCCAGGTTATTTACGATGCGGCTGGGCAGTTCCTCACCAAGCAGCGTGTGCGCAGCTCCGAACCACGCGCTCACCTCCTCAACCTTCGTCCGCATGGCCACGTCCAAAAGCCCACGTCCAAAATTGCTCAGCGAATCTTCCATGACGCACAATTTTCGAAACGCTGCCCTATGGGTATCCGGCCTGAGGTCACGCTTGCTGAACAGCAGCTCTATGGTGCGCTCGCGGATTGCCGCCTCATCCGCTGATTCCTCACCAGCTACGATCAGGGGCGCCAGCAGCTGATAACTCACCGACGTCTGATCCGCGCGGCCGCGCACGCCTTCATGCCCATCGTAGACATCGCGCATATGATTGTAGAGCGCATACAACCGGTTCCTGTCGATCTTGGACGGCTTGAATTCATCCAGCGGCTGTGGTATCATGTTGCTGGAGGCTGATTCCTTGAGCAGGGTAAATCCAGTCACCTGCGTCGCCGCGGTGACTTTTGCCTTGGAGAAGATGGGCAATATAATCCGCTCTAGCGTGTTCGACTTGCCACTGCCCGCCTCGCCGATCAGGAACAAGTGCGGAAACTTCACGTGCAGCGCCCTCAAATGTTCCTTGATAAAACAGCCCGCGCACCACGCCAAGGCACGAGGGTTTTGAGGCCGCTGTCCGACAGATTCCGAAACTCAGTTGCCGACTTGAGCGTCATCTGTGCCGCCGCGATGGTGT
>JAVBTW010000308.1:0-9363 GCA_031555975.1 Eubacteriales bacterium | reverse complement strand
ACTCTTTTCTCGTGGCGCGCAGGGTCTCCCCGGCCGTGATGTCGCGCATGATGCAGATCATCAGCTGGTTGTCCTCGTCACGGATGACGGTCAGGCTCACATAGCGCCCATATTCCGCCAGATACTGCCGGGAATCGTAGACCGGCTGCCCGCTTTGCTGAACCTGCAGAAAGAGCGAAGGGTCCATCAGGCAAATGATCGAGAGCCCAAGCGCATCCTCCGCACCCTTGACGGACAAGGTGTTCCGCGCGGCTTCGTTGATCTGCTGTACGTTCAGCATTTCGTCCAGCACAATGATACCATTGGGCGTGTGCCGGATGATCGTGTCCGAGAACGACTGCGCCTTGCGCATCAGGTACGGCAGGCACATCTCCAGATTCGCCTTGCCGCAAAGCACCGCTGCTGCCTTGTCTCTGCAGGTTTCGTAACCGCAGCTGCCGCAGTTCAGCTCATCTTCCTTACGGGTTTTTCCGATTTTGTGCAGCACTTCTTCGATCGCGCGCTCTCCAAACTTCACCGTGCATGGCGCGTTGAAGAACAATCGTTTCTGCATTGACGCCGCGTCCAAGGCAGGCACCTCAAAATCGATGCCCGTGGCGTAGGTTTCCACACTGAGCGCGGACCGTACGGGGCCGAGCGCTCCGCTCATCGCGGGCCCATTGACGCAGCCACCCGCACAGGCGTTCATCTCGACAAAGCAATTCTCCAGGTGCCCCGAGACAACGTCGCCCAGTGCGGCCAGGCAGCGCGAGATGCCGTTGATCTCGATATAGTCAAAGTCCGTCCGATTGCGGGACATGCTGCGCAGGATGCCGCCCGCGAGCGGGTAGAGCCGGGTTCGGCCGCGCTCGTCTCTTGCCTGTTCATGGGGTCGGTCAATGGTGATGGCGCTGGCCTGAAGCCACGCGTCAAGTTCCTCAAACGTCAGCGCGCAATCCACCGTTCCCGGGTAAGCGTCGGCCTCGGCCTTCTTTGAAATGCACGGCCCGATGAAAATCACCTTGGCTTCCGGCATGTCCTGGCGAATCGCCTGCGCGTGCGCCTGCATCGGTGAGATCACCGGCGCCATGTATTTCAGCGCGTCGGGATAGTACTTTTCCACCAGCATGTTTACGGTGTGGCAGCAGCTGGAGAGGATGACGCCATGCTTCCCCTCGTTCACCAGTCGGTCGTATTCCCTGGTGACCAGCGTCGCTCCAATCGCGGTCTCCTGGGCATCCACAAACCCCAGCGCCATCAGCGCATCACGCAAGGTTTCGATGCTCGCACCTGGGTATTTGGCGACAAACGACGGTGCGATGCTCGCAATCACCGGCGCTTTCTCCGAAAGTAAGCGGCGTGCGACGGGCAAATCGTCGCGCACCCGCTGCGCGTTTTGCGTACAGCCCACAAAGCAACGTCCGCACAGTATGCACTCGTCGGGCAGAATCGCGGCCTGGTGATCCGAAAACCGGATCGCCTTCACCGGACAGTTGCGAATGCACTTGTAGCAGTGTTTGCAGTCGGTAGCCCTCAGTTCAAGAATGCTCATGCTCTTTCTTCCTCGCCAGGCGCCATTGAGTCGACGCCAATTTCTTGTGAAAAGTTTATCAAACTTGCTGAGTTATGGGAAATATATACTTAGTATATCGATATATAAATATCGATATCGAAGCAGAAAAAAACGCCCTGTTTTCGGGCGCGACGGGGATCGTTAAATTGAAGCGTGTGTTGAGATTGCGCGAATCGAAGCATCCAGTTCGGACAGGAACATGTTCTCCACATCCGAAAAGGCATGATCTTCCTGAAAGATCAGGATGTCCATGAACTGTGGGCTGCCATCGCATCGGCGCTGTACCAACGCGTGGCGCGCCAGCAGATCCTCCGGCATGGGGGACACCCACATATAGCTGCCATTGACGCGGGACAGGATGTCGAACTGACTGCCCCGCTCGTATACATGCACTTTCTTGTTGCCCGGTGTCAGGCCGCGCTCGCTCTCTTTGGCAGACTGCAGATGGGGTAGACCCGTGTCCCCGTGCAGAATCTCCATAAAGGGTTCGAGTTCCGAAATCGCTATGCTGCCGCGCTGCGCAAGCGGGTGCGCACTGGAGAAGAGCAGCTGATACTCAAATTCGAGCAACACGCGCTTCGTGAGCTTGTTTTCTGAAATCATGCTGGAGAAGTAGTTCAGATACTCACTGCGCAGCCGGATGATCCCCAGTTTCAACCGGCCGTCCGCCACATGGCGAATGGCACGCAGCGCGTTGGTCTCCATGAAGTCCATCTGTATGGGGCGTCCGCTGTCGAGTTTACTGAGAAATGCGGTGAACGCGAAGGCGATGTAACTGGCCCTGGGCACCAACAGCCGCAGCGTCTGCTCGCCTGGGTCTGCCTGCTGCCCGAGCGCTTCCATCTCTTCATATTGTTGTAAGATGCGCCGCGCGTAGCACAGGAACTCCCGGCCCTTTGGCGTGATGGACGCGCCCTTCGAAGTGCGCTTAAAGATGACGATGTGGAGCGCCTGTTCGAGTTCCTTGATGGCTTTGCTCAGGTTCGGTTGGGCCATATACAGGTTCTCCGCCGCCTGTGATATCGAGCCGGTTCGATCGACCTCGATCGCATACCGCAAGTGTTCAATGTTCAATGATCGCCGCGCTCCTTTTCCAGCATTTCAGCCATTTGTCTGGCCAGCAGTGTCAGCGACGCGGCCAGATTTTCATTGTGCACGAGCACATTTGGCGGTACGTGCAGATGCACGGGCGCAAAATTCCAGATCGCCCTCACGCCACATGAAACCAGTTCGTCGCACACATCCTGCGCCTCGGTTTCCGGCACTGTGATGATGCCGATGCGCACGCGCAGCCGTTTGCATAGGGAGGGCAGCTTGTCCATGGGGAAAATGAGCTGGCCTTCGTGCGAATGGGCTTCGCAGGTATCAAACGCGGCCACTATGCGCACACCGCGATCCTCAAACCCCCTGTAATCCAGCAACGCCCGCCCCAGTTTGCCGGCGCCCACCAGCACCGCATCCTGCCTGTTGTCATATCCAAGGCAGGCCTCGATGTCACGGATCAATTCGCACACCGCAAATCCCTTGCGCGGCTTGCCCGCCTTCTCACTGACGGCCGCCAGATCTTTGCGCACCTGCACCTCATTGAGTCCCATCGTGAAGGCGATTGTCGGCGCCGAGACATAGTCGATCCCGCTCGACCGCTGTTCCAGCAAAAAATGATGGTATTCCGGCAAGCGTTTCAGTGTCTGCACGGAAAGTGTGCTTGGCCGAACCGTGTAACCCTCCAAGGGGACACCTCCTTGAATCGATAAGTGATTACTGATACAATATACACGAACTGAACGCAGAAATCAAGAGGCACTGGGTTTTTCTCGCTTTCGCTTGCGCGGGCAGGGTCCGGGCGCTATACTGTACCCATCATGACTAAATCATCTAGATAAGCAATGGAGGCGTATCCATGTACGCGTTGGGACTGGACATCGGGACGACGACGATATCAGCGGTCGTGGTGGACATCGTCAGCGGCGCAGTGGCGCAGGCGCTCACCGAGACCAATCGAAATGGCATCGCGGGTGAGGCATTTGAGCGGTTGCAGGACGCGGACCTGATTTGGGATCAGGCCCGGGGGATCGTTGAGCGCCTTGTGATCACACACCCAGGTATCGCCTGTATTGGGCTGACGGGCCAGATGCACGGCTTGCTGTACGCGGACGCGCAGGGTCGCGCGGCATCGCCACTTTATACCTGGCAGGACGGACGCGGTGATTTGCCGGCGGACGCAGGGCTGACCTATGCGGCGGCGCTGTCCAAGGCGACGGGCTGCAGATTGGCCACGGGTTATGGCGCGGTCACGCACGATTACAACCGAAAGAACGGAATTGTGCCAGCGCGCGCGGCCTGGGCGATGACCATCCAAGACTATGTCGGCATGCGCCTCACCGAGCGTACGGAACCGCTGACCCACGTCTCCGACGCGGACAGCTTTGGTGCGCCGGACTGGTCTGGGCTGGCGAAGCTGATCCGCGTCACCTGCGGCACCGATTGCCTGGGCAAAACGCCTGCGGGTGTGCCTGTGGCCGTGGCCATCGGCGACAACCAGGCCAGTTTCATCGGTTCTGTCCGCAGCGCGGAGGACAGCGTTCTGATCAATATCGGCACCGGTGGTCAGATCACCATGGCAGTTGAAGACGGACGGTGCTGTGAAGGTGTCGAGGCGCGGCCATATGTCGATGGCAAGACGCTGCTGGTGGGATTCTCACTGTGTGGCGGACGCGCGTACGCACTGTTGGAACGGCTGTTTTGCGATGTGGCGGCCCTCGCTGGCGCGAGGCCGGACAGCCTGTTCGAGTCAATGAATGCGCTGGCTGATCTGCCGGTCTCTGCACCGCTGGACGTGGATGCGCGCTTTTGTGGAACGCGCCAAGATTCCGCCCTGCGAGGCGCAATAACCGGCATCTGCGACCACAACCTGACGCCCGCGCACCTGGTACAAGGCGTTCTTCGCGGCATGGTGAATGAACTGTATGCGCCATACGCGAATATGCGTCCGCAAGCGGCCTGCGCGCCTGCGCATCTGATCGGCTCCGGCAACGGCATCCGGCGGAATCCGGCGCTGCGGGCGCTGTTCGAGCAGGCATTCGGTATGCCCATGCTCATCCCCGCTCATTGCGAAGAGGCTGCCTTCGGGGCTGCGCTCTTTGCGGCTGCGGCCACGGGGATGTCCGCGTCCGTCCAGGCCGCGCAAGAAATCATCCGCTATTGATTCGGTAGACGGCCTCGGATGGGGAAAGATGCGCACCGCCATCCCGCGTACATCATAGTATGGGGAAACATGGAGGTGCGATCATGCGCATTCAAATGGGTCCCCGGCCTCAGATCGTACAAAAGACATTGCCGCCCCGTCGCGCTTTTCCAGGTGGGGGTGCCTTTTCTGCGCATACGGCATGCGCCGTGGGGTGTATGGCACCCCGCGGCGCGACGGGCGCCACGGGCGCGATGGGGGCAACTGGACCGCAAGGTGAGCCAGGTCCGACGGGTCCAGCGGGCGCGACTGGTGTCACTGGGCCTACCGGCGCGACGGGTCCGCCCGTCGATGCCAGCGCGATATTGGCGCAGGCCAACGCGTACACGGATGAGCAGATTGCGCTACATACGCCGACCGTGATTGATTATGGTACAATTCCAGCGGGCGGCAGTGTGGCGCTATTGAACGACAGCATCGGGCGCATGGTTGTGCAGGGTGGGTTCACCATCAGTGTGCCGTCTTTTGTTGAGGGTACGGAAAACTCGGCTTACTCTTCGATTCAGGTGTTGGCTGTGGGGGTACAGAATTGGGTCGGGAATTTCTTCAGCCCACCATCGCAACTTCCACTGGGCGTGAATGAAGTGTGGGTCAAGGGCATCCGACTCAACAGCGGCGAGATCAAATGGGCATTCGACGCGAAGGCGAGAGGGTAACATGTTGCAGCAGCGGCGCGAGATTGTCGCCTGGCAGAACTATGTCACAGAAGGGCTGGTCGCGCTGTATGACGGGTTCAACAATACCGGCGCGGGCCATAGCCAGACGACTGAGGTCTGGAAAGACCTGCTGGGCAGCGCGGACATGACGATCCTGACGCCGCTGCGCCCGGGTACGCGCCAATGGGGGCCAAACTATTTCGAGAGCATCAGGGTGAATCAGGCGTGGTTTGCGTGGTTGTCCGCCCCGATGCCGCCCTCGTTTTCGCCCGAAAACAGCACGATGGAAGTGGTGTTCATGCCTTATGCGGGCGCGGACAGCGCCAATGGCGGTGACATCATCGGATGCGACGATATACCCAGCCAACCTTTCACCACCTACTCGCTGCAAATGGCCGCGCTGACGGCGGAATTTCTGGTTTGCGAGACGAGTACCCTGACCGTCGTCAATCGCCGCGCGTTGACCGCAAATACCATCTTCACCGCCTCGATGCCCATTTCTCCATTCAATGCGGTGCCCGCGTTAAATGGTACCAAGGCCATTTTCTACAATGGCGCGTTGGGTTTCCGCGCGGCGCGGATCGCCAACTTTTTTGTGCAGTTGCCGCAGCACCGGATCAACCTTTCGGGCAATCCGGTGCTGATGGATGTGCGCCAGGTTTTTTACGGCCGAATCTACACGGCGCGCATTTACAACCGTACCTTGACTGATGCCGAGATTGCCCGAAACGCGGCGCTGGACCGGCAAATCTACAGGTTCTGAAGGGTTTTCAGGAAAAATGAGCGGGAGGGACACCAAATGGGCCTCCCGCTCAACCGTCTGCAGATCACATAAGTGGAGAGCGCTGCGGGGATCGGCAGTACGCAGGTCAGCTTCGGATCACGCTATAATTGACCGCGACGCCGTAGGGGCCGTCGTCGATGGGTATGGTGGACGCGACCGCATTGGCAGCTCCGTCGATGACGGACAAGGTGTTGCCCAAGCGGTTGGCGACGTAGACCCGGTTGGTGATGGGGTTGACCGCCACGCCATTGGGTCCGGATCCAACCGGGATGGCGAGCAGGATCGTGTTGTCGCCACCGCGAATGACCGAAACGGTGTTCAGCCCAAAATTGCTGACGTAGACGCGGTTCGTGGTGGCGTTCACGTCAGCGGAGAACGCATTCGCTCCGGCAGCCGTTGCGATGGTGGTGAGCACCGTGTTCGTCTTGCCATTGATGACGGTGATGCTGTTGCCCTGGAAATTGGGCACATACACGACGCCATTCCGGGTGTTGACACCCGGGAAGCCCGGGTCTGCGCCCGCCGGGACCGTCGCGACGACGGTGTTGGTGATGCCGTTGATGATGCTAACGTTGTTGCTCGTGCTGCCGTTGGCCGAATAGACCTGGTTCAGCACGGGGTCAGCGGCCAACCCGCCCGGCGCAAAGCCTACAGAAGTCCTGCGGATCAGCGCGTTGGTCACGCCATCGTAGATCTGGACGTTGTCAAGGATACCGCTGGACACATAGATGAGGTTGTTCGCCTCGTCTACGGCGACATCGAACGGCAATGGATCGACAGTGATGTTCGCGAGCACCGCGTAGGTTTCCGCGTCGATGACCGCCATCGTGGAGCTGCCGCTGCTGACCACATAGATGCGGTTCATGTTGGGGCTGTATGCCACGCCGCGCGGCGACATACCAACAGTGATGGTTTGCAGCACGGCATTGGTTGCCCCGTCGATGACATAGAGCTGGGAACTGTCAAGCGCGGTCACATAGACCAAATCGTTCGTCTCGATACCGGGACCTGTCGGCCCGGTTGGACCTGTAGTGCCCGTGGCGCCAACGGCGCCGGCCGGTCCGGCAGGGCCTTGCGGTCCGGCGGGGCCTTGCGGTCCGGCAGGGCCTTGCGGTCCGGTCGGACCGGTCAGGCCCCTAGGGCCGATGGGGCATGCAGGCCTTGAGAGACAAGACGGCCCAGGCGGGCAGCATTGTGTAATCAAGTCAGGAAAGCAATGAGGGCAATGGTGGTCCATGAGCGCAACCTCTTTTCATCGTTCTGCGATGATACATGATATGCACCTGGCCGGAAGCGTGTTTTTTCGTGGGCAAAATTGTGCGCTTGAGGGCTGGGAGCGGTGTTCGTCCCGATCGAAAAGGAGGCGCGGGTCGGTGTTGCGGCAGGCAAATTTGTGGTTGCGCAACCCAATTTCTTATGGTATAGTAGGAAAAAAGTGGCAACCACGGGATGCCCTGACGCGTCTAATTTACAGTTTGGACAGAAAGAAGGTTTTTTTCGTGACAAAGAGATTGGCTTGCATCCTGCTCGTGCTGGCTATGATACTTGGCCTCGCGGCCCCCGTTGCCATGGCCGGCACACCCACAACGTATACCAACTTGACGTCGAACGCATCGAAGCTATACGTGCGCGCAGGTCCGAGCACAGGGTACAAAGTGGTGACCTATGTGTCGAACAATGAAGAGATCGATCTGCTGAAAGTCGGCTCGGTTTGGACGAGGATCAGCGTTTGCAGAAACGGCCTGACGGGCTACATCATGAACCGCTACATCGAAGAGCTGCCCGGTGAAAGCCAGCCGATCCGGCGTGGAGAGGCGTCCGCCGGCCGGATCACCGGTCGCGGCGTAAACCTCAGACGCGGCCCGGGCACGAAGTACATGGCGCTTGGAAACAAGTCATATGGCTCCAAACTCGTGATCTGGGGCAGCCGTGGCAACTGGTATTATGTCACGATGCTGTCGGGCCAATCGGGCTGGGTCAGCAAGACCTACGTGAGCAAGACGTACACGACATCCACCACAACGGGCGTGAATATGCGCGAAGACCCAAACGGCGCGATCATCAAAACGCTCGCGAAGGGCACCAGCGTGACCGTATACACTGTCGATGGCGCTTGGAGCTTCGTCAAGCAGGGTGGGACCCACGGATGGGTCTATAGCCAGTATTTGAGGCAGTAATCAACCGGATAATCAGGTGGCGGCGCGCGCGTTCCGCCACCTTTTCACGTAACGCATCTTGCTTTGAAGGTGCTCTTTTCATCAATTTCTCATGTTCTTGTCAGACGGCTTTCATGATAGGATGCGGCTGACGTGGTATACTATGATACAGCAGAACAATAAGGAGGACAACACGGTGAGCGAGAACAACATCAACAATGGCAACGGGAACGACGAGCAGCAGAATCCAACTCCGGCGAACGATGATCTTCAGAAACTGATGATGGCGGGATTGGGCGCAGTGGCGCACTTCAAGGAGAAGAGCAGCAAATGGTTTGACGAAATGGCCGCAAAAGGCAAGGACGCTGCGCAGGACATGCAGCCAACGATCGACGACTGGGCAAAGAAAGGTCAGGAAGCGCTACAGCAAGGCAAGACATTCGGCGCGGATGCGCTGGGCAAGCTGCAGAAGACAATCGACGGGCTGAAGGAAGACGCCAAGACCATGGGCTTTGACGAGATGATCGGGAACCTCGGAAACATGTCAGAGGATGCGCTGAAGAGCCTCAGGGACAAGATTGACGAGGCGCTCAAGGGCAAGGACACGCCGCCCTCCGATGGACCGGAGGCGTAAGGCCGAACCGCAGGACCAATAGAACAGAAGAAAATCTTCCTCGATGCGATCAGCGGAGGAAGATTTTCGTTTCATTTGAGTGATCCGACTTGGGCGTGTGCCAGGAAAACACGGCCTACACATTATGCGCGAACCTCTCAAAATATCAGTCGTCAACATGGCGCGGTGCGGTAGGGTTCCTGCTTTGCTTGCGCAATGCCCTGTGTGACGCAGCCTTCAAAACTCCCGAGTATCCAGGCAATTCGCGCAGGATGTGCAGCGGGCGCTCCGCGCGCGGGATCAAGTGATAATGACATGTCTACATTCGGTTGAACATCAAATAGCATTGACCCGGTAT
>JAVBTW010000302.1:0-6865 GCA_031555975.1 Eubacteriales bacterium | reverse complement strand
ACGCTCTTCCGATCTCAGCTCCAGGATCGGGGATGACGGATTGGCCAGGATGCCGCGCATCCGAACGCGCATCAGTTCCGCGTACGCCGGATGGTGCGTCTTTGGGTAAGGGCTTTTCTTGCGCCACAGCAGTTCGTCTGGCAGCAGGTCGCGCATCGCCATTCTGAGCAGCCCTTTTTCCGAGCCGCGCAGCGCCTTCATCTCCCAGGGCACGTTGTAGACATACTGAACCAGCCGGTCGTCGCTGAAGGGTGTCAGCACTTCAAGCCCGCCCGCGGCGCACATGCGCGAGGCGCGTTCCTGCAGGTTTGGCATGAACCACTGGAAGCACAGCCCGTGCAACTGGCGCAGCTTTGCTTCGCGCAGGCCGTCAGTCGCCAAATGCGGCAGGTCGCAGGCCGACTCATGGTAGCGCGTACACACATACCGGCTCAGTTTCAGCTTGTCGCGCGTCCCCTTTTTCAGCACGCTTTCGCGCAGCGCCAGGCTGCCGCTCCAGGGGAATCCTTCGCTCAGGATCATCTCTTCGCGGTTGAACCAGGGATAGCCGCCAAAGACCTCGTCGCCACACTCGCCGCTCAGCACACTCGTGTGGTGTTTCCCGATCTCAGCTGCAAACAGCATCAGTGAGCTGTCGATGTCGCCCATGCCGGGCAGTCCGCGCAGGCGCATGGCCTCGGTGAGTCCGGCCTCGAGCGCCTTGGATCCGAGCACGATCTGCTTGTGATCGGTCTCAAGCAGCCGCACAGCCTGATCGATGTAGGGCTGGTCACGGGCGATCTGATAGTTATTGCCGGAGAAGTATTTTGCGCTCTCCTCATAGTCAACGGACCAAGTGCTGACCGGGCCTTCGTGGTGCTTTGCCAGCAGTGCTGTCAGCGCCGTGGAGTCGAGCCCGCCGGACAGCATGCTGGCCGGGTTCAGCGGACGCACATCCTCGATGGCGCGTTCGACCAGCGCGCGCACCTCTTCGATGGTCCGCGCCTCGCTGTGTTCGTGTTCGTGGGCCTCCAGCTGAAAATAGCGCTGCGTCTTGCTGCCGTGGGCGGTTGCGATCAGCATGGCGCCGGGTTCAAGCGCCGCGATGTCCCGAAACGGCGTCAATCCAGGCGTCCGGGCCGGACCCAATCCGAACAGTTCGCACAGCCCGTCCCGATCCACGAGGCGGCTGGCAATGCCCGATTCCAGCAGGATGGCAGGATGGTCCGCGAATGCCAGCGGACCGCCTTTATATGTATAGAAAACGGGCAACTCGCCGATCCGGTCGCGGCTGAGGATCAGCAACTCAGCGTCGCGGTCAATGATGCCCGAGACCACAGGCCCGTGCAAATGCCGCGGATACTCTTCACCCCACTTGCGATACGCCCCCAGCGCCAAGGCGGACACGCTGCCGCCATCAATCGGTATGCCGTCCAGCGCCAACTCCGCCTGGAGTTCGCGCGCGTTGCGCAAGCGGCCCACGGCAAACGCGATTGCGCCGCCGTCAGCCGCGGACTCGTGGGCGCACAGCGCGTGCTTGCCGATGATGTGATATGGTGCATCGCTCAACCCCTGCATTGCGCGCTTGTTCTTTACGAAAAACAGTCCGCCATATGTCATAGCCGATCACACTCCTACGTGAGCATAGTATGCGCAGGGGCACGGATGTGATATAATGGCGGAGCGGGCAAAACAAAGGAGGACGGCAGCATGTACGTCGTCGAGCGGCACAATGGTGTAAATCGCTTCATGGGCAGGCGGCCGCTGGCCTTTTTTGCGATGTTATATGGTTGCGGTGCGCTGGCGGGGTACTATGGCGGGATCCCGCTCAGCATATGGGCGGCGTTGGCGGCGGTCAGTTTGGCTGCGGGGATCGCGATTCGGAAGAAGGCGCTGTACTTTGTGCTGGCGTTGACGCTGGGCGGGCTGATCACTTGCTGGGCGGCGGTGGTCCCGCAAGCTGCCGTCGTCCCGGACGGCGTCATTGAAGGCTGCGTCGCATCAGAGCCCCAGTGGGACGGCGACAGGTCCGTCGTTGTGCTGTCGGACGTGACGGTGGACGCGAAACCGCACGGGCGGAATGTGCGCTGTTACCTGCATGGCGCGCGGGTGATTGCGAAAGTGGGGGACAGGCTGTCCTTTCCGGGCGGCACATTTTTGCCGCAGGGTCGGCGCAATCCGCACGGGTTTGATTTTCGCGCCTGGCTTTGGACGCGCGGCTCGGTGTTGTGCGCGTCCGGCAACGCGGAGGAGGTCACGGTGTCTGCGCCTGCGCGGCTGACATGCGCATCCGCGCTCGGCACGGTCCGTTTCCATCTTGGACAGCGCATCGATGCGCTCTTCCCAGGTCACGAGCCGCTGGTGCGCGCGCTGGTGCTCGGTGACCGTACCGCGCTGGACGAGGACATGCAGGATGACTTCCGCCAGGCGGGCCTGGCGCACCTGTTGGCGATCAGCGGACTGCACGTGAGCTGTCTTGCACTGGCCATGGAGCGGTTGCTGCGGATGCTACGCTGTCCAAGAAAGGCCGCGATCTGGACGACACTGGCGCTGCTGCTGATCTATGCTGCGCTGATCGGTTTTCCCGCGTCGGTGGTGCGCGCAGCGCTGATGTTCCTGTGTGTGCGCGGCGCGCGGCTGACGGGCAGGCCACCTGACGCGCTGACGGGCCTGGCTGCTGCTTTTCTGGCACTGGCGCTGATTCGGCCGTTATCGATTGCCGACGCGGGTTTTCAGCTCTCGTTTGGCGCGGTGCTTGGGATGCTGCTGCTGACAGAACCCTTGTCCGTTCTGCTGCGCAGGTCGCCTGACATGATCCGGCCGGGCGCAAAAGACCCGCATCGGGCGCTCCGGCGCCTCTGGTCGCAGGCGCTGTCGCTGCTTTCCGCAAGTCTCGCGGCGCAGTTCGTAACGATGCCCATCCTGGCGCAGACATTCGGCGCGGTGACCCCGTTTGCGCCACTGGTGAACATCATCGCCATTCCGCTCACCACGGCCATGTTGCCGCTGGTGATGATGAAACTGCTGCTGGGAATTGGCGGATTTTGGCTTCCGGACGCGATGCTGGCGCTGCTGAGCAGGCTTGCAGCCCAAGCCGCGCGCATGCCAGGCAGTTCGGTGGCGCTGCCGGCCTGGCCGTACTGGCTGGTGGTGCTGTATCTGCTGGCCTGCTTCCTGGCGTCGCCCTATGTCCTGATCCCTGTCCGTTGGCGCAAGCTGATACTCTGCTCGCTGCCGCTGCTGATGCTGCTGTCGCTGCCGCTCGCGTGGATGTCGCTGCCCGGCGGGCTGAACCTTGCCTTTCTGGATGCGGGACAAGCGGACGCCTGCGTGTTACGAGCGGAGGGCACGACCTATGCGGTGGACCTTGGCAAAGACGGCGGCCCCGCAGTTGATTATCTGGTGCGCACGGGGCAGCGCCCGAAGGCCGTTTTCCTGACCCACCCACACGCGGACCATTGCGGCGGGCTGGCGGGACTTTTGAAGGTCATGCGTCCCGATGTGATCTACGTCCCCGAATGCTGGGACCGGCTGGAGGCTGAGGGCGATGTGAAGGAACAAATAGAAAAGGCCGCGGGAATGGGTGTGCGCGTCGAGCGGTTGGCTGCAGGGGACGAGGTCAGGCTGTCTGACGACATCACGGTTGACGTGCTTCAGCCGGTCGCGGGTTCTGTGCCCACGTCCGGAAATGGCGGCTCCTTGGTGTTGCGGGTTCGGTACGGCGAAGGATCGGCCCTGCTGACCGCGGACCTGCCTGCAAAGGATGAATTGGCCTCTTACCCGGACACTGATGTGCTGAAGGCAGCGCATCACGGCTCCGGCACCAGCAACAGCGAGATTATGATCCAGTCGGCGAGTCCGTCGGCGCTGGTGATCTCCGTTGGCCGGAACGGGTACGGCCATCCGGCTCAGCGCGTGCTGGATGCCGCCGAGCGGCTCGGCATTCCGGTCTATCGGACGGACGCGAGCGGCGCGGTGTTTGCGCAGATTCTGGAGGACGGCGCGGTGCGGATGACCAAATATTTGGAGGATGCGGCATGACGTGGGAACAACTGTTTTCAGACATCAAAGCGGGCAGCATGGCCAAAGTGTATTGCTTTCAAGGCCCGGAAGAGTACATCAAGCGAAGCGCCCTTGAGGCATTGCGCAGAAAACTGCTGCCCGAGGGCTTGGAGGCGCTGAACCATCAAGTGATGGAAGCGCCGTCAATCCAACAGGTGATTGAGGCCGCGGAGACGCTGCCCATGATGGCGGACAGGCGGCTGGTGGAGGTCTGGGACTGGCCGCCGCTGATGCCGGGCAAGGCGAAGGCGGAGGCCGAGGAGGCCGAAGCCTTCACAAAGTGGCTTGGCCAATCGCCCGACAGCGCGTGTGTGGTTTTCTATCTGCGCCAGCCGCCAGACGGTCGCAAGAAGGCCATGACGATGATGCAAAAAAGCGCGACGGTCGTGACCTTTGACCCGCTTCAGGACGAGAAACTGGGCAAGTGGACGCGGGATCAATTGAAGCCGCACGGCAAGAAAATCGGCGGACCCGCGATTGCGGAGCTGGTTTTTCGCGCGGGGCGGGATCTGACGAAGCTCTCCTTGGAACTGGCGAAGCTGGCAGCCTATGCCGCCGACCGCGATGAAGTGACAGTGCAGGACGTGGAAAAGCTCATCGCGCCGTCGCTGGAATCGACCGTATTTCAAATGATCGATCAGTTGATGGCCAAAAACCAAACGGGCGCGCAGCGGTTGTACAAGGCGATGCTGGAGTCGGGCGAGAATCGCGTGGGCATCCTGTTTATGCTGACGCGGCAAATGCGAAATCTGACGCATGTGAAGCAGATTCGCGCTGCGGGCCTGCCGCTGCAGGAGGCGGAAAAGCGGCTGGGCATCCCGAGGTTTGCGGCACAGCGCACAGAGGAGCAGGCGCGAAAGTACAGCGCAAACGGTCTGGAGGCAGCGTATCGCCAGTGCTTGGACGCCGAGTTTGATATCAAGAGCGGGAAGACGAAGGATGCGCTTGCCGTGGATGGGCTGCTGTTGAAACTGGGGATGATGCGGTAGGGAATGGGCAGGTTTTTCACCATTCCGACACTTGGTGTCATCCTGAGCGCAGCAAAGGACCTCCCCGCGTGAGCGATGCACCCATCCTGTGATGGCTAATCGCCGCACAGCGGGGCGGTCCTTCGCTGCGCTCAGGATGACGCCATATGGGGACGCTCAGGATGGCGACATGCGAGAATGACGCCATGCGACGCTTTGGGAGACGCCTGCGGGGCCGCGTTAAAGCACAGCGCTATGTTCTCTGCAACTGGTTCCCCTTCAGCACGTCCACAATCCTGTCCACGCCCGGGATCAGCACCACCGCGATCGTGAGCAGCGCCTCGGCGCCCATGTAAGATCCATTATAGAGCAGCGAATAGACCACCGGCCCATGGCCCGACCCCTCCGCATACTCAGCAAAGAACACCACGCCCGACAGCGTGCTCATGAACAAACGGCCGACGACGCCAAGCACGATGGCCATGGGCAGCTTCCATTTGCGCGGCATCGGCATGAACGCGGCCAGGCCCCCCAGCGCCAGCGCGCCAAAGCCCAGCGGATAATCCAGCAGCATCTGCATCGGATGAATCACATACATGTCCTGAAGCAGTTGCAACAGTCCGTATGCACAGCCCACCACGAACCCCTGCGCAGGCCCGACAGCCAATGCGTAGGCGATCACCGGCAGCATGGAGAGCAGCGTGATGCTGCCGCCCTGGGGCATGCGCCACAGCCGGATGTAACTGAGCACGAACGAGATGGCGATGACCATCGACGCATAGGCGATCTGCCTGCTGTTCCATTTTGTTTTTCGGCCAGCAAGCAGCAGCAGCGCGCCAAACAGCGCCAGCGCCGCAATGACCAGCCATGTGTACCACTGCACCTCGGCCAACTTTGCAAACCATTCAGACATCGGGGGATCCCTCCTGTAAATGTATTTGCATTCCCGGCATGCCTCGGCTTATAATGGTGAGGCATACAAAAACCGCATGTGCCGATGCATGCACATGCGGGAAACGTGAAAAGCCGCCGGTCCCTGGTGCGCGTCCCAAGGAAGAGACTGGCTTTCCGCTTCCCTACGGTGGGATTACCCACTTCAGGTTCCAAGGGACAACGCGCATGTCACGCGCGAATCTCAGCCCGTTCGGGCGCCCCCAGCGGTATCTGCGAATGTCATTATACAAGGAGCTGCACACAAATGTCAAGTCACTTTCTGGCCTACATGGCACGGATGAAGCTGATCCGCCGCTGGAATCTCCGGCGAAATACACTGGATGAAAACGACATGGAGCACACCGCCATGGTGTCGCTGATCGCCCACACGCTGGCCGTGATCAAGCGGGAGCGATACGGCGAGGCGGTGGACATCGCGCTGCTGCTCGAATACGCGCTGTACCACGAGGCTGCAGAAGTCATTACGGGCGACCTGGCTTCGCCCATCAAATACTTCAACCCCGAGATCAAGGATGCGTTCAAGTATATCGAGCGCGTCGCAAGCCAGAAGATGCTCAGCTATCTGCCACCGGATTTGACCACATATTACGAAAAACTGCTGTTCCCGGGCGAAAAATCAACGGAGTGGCAGATCGTCAAAGCGGCGGACAAAATCTCCGCCTATCTGAAATGCGTGGAAGAGCGCGGTTCGGGCAATGAGGAGTTCGCCCAGGCCGAGGCCGCCATACTGGCACAGATCGATGAGATGAAGATGCCCGGAATTTCAGATTTCATGAGCGAGTTCGTGCCCAGCTTCGGGCTGCCTCTGGACGGCCTGAACTAGCGCATAACAGCGACGATCCACCAAAAGGGCCAAAAAATCCTGGGGCTGGCTAGAGGACCTATGCTATAACAACAAAACA